>NZ_JBFULH010000003.1:0-66575 GCF_056400445.1 Pseudomonas sp. P5_B2
GCCTTATGACGCCCCGAACTGGCTACCCAGTGATCGTCCGGTCAAGCTCGGCGAGCTGCTTCCAGCCAAACAATTCAACGTGTCGGGTTACAATCCGGGCGACATCACCGTGCCGCTGAACTTCCCGCCAGACCTGTTTACCTGGCGCGATGAAGGGGCACTACTGAATCTGAAATACCGCTACACGCCGCAAGAGAAGTCGAGTAACTCCTCCTTTATCGTCAGCTTCAACGATGGCCTGATTCAGTCGCAGAACCTGCTGCCCCAGGACAAACTCGACAGCAGTGTATTAAAAGCCCTGAGGGTTAACGACGACAGCCTGAACCGCGAAACCAGCGTGCACCTGCCGCTGAACTCGGTGGCCCTGCAATCGCGTCTGCAACTGCGCTTCATGTTCGACTACATCAAGCAGGGCGAATGTGGCGACATCATCATCGACAACATGCGCGGCAGTGTTGATCCGGAATCTACCCTCGACCTGACCGGTTACGACCACTTCATGGCCATGCCCAACCTCGGCGTGTTCAAGGACGCGGGCTTCCCGTTCACTCGTCTGGCAGACCTGTCGCAAACCGCTGTGGTGCTTCCCGACAACGCCGGTGCTGCCGAGCTAGATGCATACTTGACCGTGCTCGGCCGCTTCGGTCAGTCCACCGGTTACCCGGCCACTGGCGTCCTGGTGACGCAAGCGGCGCAAGTCCAGGCGGCGGCGGATAAAGACTTGGTGGTGTTTGCTTCCGGCAACAACCAGCCATTGCTGACTCAGTGGGCCGATCACCTGCCCGCTGCTGATATCGGCGATCAACAGAGCTTTCACTTGTCCGACCTGCCGATTCGCGTCCGTGACTGGATCAGCCCCGACCCGGAAGCCAATCAGCGTAAGGCACGTCTGGCCATGGCCTTCTCCGGTGGTGCACGCAGTACCTACCTGACCGGTTTCGAATCGCCGCTCAAGAGCGGTCGTAGTGTGGTGGTGATCGCCAGCAGTCATCCTCACGGCCTGGCTGAAGCGACCGACGCCTTGATCGGTGGCGAGGATTACACCCAGTCGATCCAGGGAAGTCTGGTAGTGGTGCGCGGTAAAACCATCGAACCGCTGGTGGCAGACGAGCAGTACTACGTCGGCGAACTCGGACCGATCAAGCACTTGGAGTGGATGATGTCCCGCCATGTCGGGTTGACGTTGCTGCTTACCGGTCTCGGTGTCTTGCTGCTCAGTTGTGTGGCCTATCTGGCGCTGCGATCCCGTGCGGCAAAGCGTCTTCAGGGATGAGCGGGATTGTGCAGCCCATGACGTCATTCATTGCCGCGCAAATGCGGGTGCGGGGCACACGACTGGCTGGCTTGCTGGCACTGCTTCTGACCGGACTGTTGCCGGTCTCGGCTCGCGCCGAGAATAGCTGTCTTCAGCCGTCATGGCCGCTGTGGCAAACCTTCGCCGAACACTTCGTACAGCCCGATGGTCGGGTGCTGGACGCCAGCACGCCTCAGCGTCATAGCTCTTCGGAAGGCCAGTCGTATGCGATGTTCTTCGCATTGGTGGCCAACGACCGTGCGGCGTTTGACAAACTGTGGCGCTGGAGTCAGGACAACCTTGCCCAAGGCAATATCGAGACGAACCTGCCGGGTTGGTTTTGGGGTCTCGACGAGCAAGGAAACTGGCGCTTGCTGGACAGCAACTCGGCGTCCGATGCCGACCTGTGGTTTGCTTATGCACTGCTTGAAGCCGGACGCTTGTGGCACCGGGATGATTATTCCCTGGCTGCCCAGCGAATCCTGCACAACGTCGCGACCCAGGAGGTCGCTGACTTGCCAGGGCTGGGCAAAATGCTAATGCCCGGAAAGTACGGCTTCATCAAGCCAGACCTGAACGCCCCCGATCACTGGCAACTTAACCCCAGCTACATGCCGATTCCTATCCTGCGTCGCTTTGCTGATGTTGATCGCAAGGGGCCATGGGCAGAAATTGCCAACAACACAGTGACCCTGGTTAAAGCGGCCAGCAACAACGGTTTCATCGCCGACTGGGTAAGCTACCGCGGCACTGGGGCAAAAAGCGGCGAATTTATCGTCGACCCGGTGAAAGGTGAATTGGGCAGTTATGATGCGATCCGCGCGTATATGTGGGCTGGCTTGATGCCCGCCCGCGACAGTCTGCGTCAGCCGTTGCTCGACAGTCTTGGCGGCATGCTGCAAGCCACCGCTGCCGATGGCGTACCACCGGAGAAGGTGCAGGTGCAGAGCGGTCAGCGCAACGGCGTCGGGCCATTCGGTTTTTCTGCTGCACTGCTGCCCTACTTCAAAGCCCTGAGCAATGCGCCGCTGCAACAGCAGCAGGCACTGCGAGTGCAACAACTCATGGCGCAAAGCCTGATGCCTGAGGCGGTCAAGGCCGCACAGCCACCCTATTACTTTTTTGTACTTAGCCTGTTTTCGCTGGGCTATATGGACAATCGCTACCTCTTCCTCGATCAAGGGAAGTTGCAACCGATCTGGGAGAAAAAATGTCAGCGCGCCGTCACGCCGTAGCCTTCGGGATACTCGCAGCCCTGATTCAAAACAGCAGCCATGCCGAGCTCAATGACGCAGGCAAGGCGTTGCTGCAACAGGGGCAATTCTGGCAGGCACAAGACAACCCGGCCCGGGCCACCGAAGTCTGGAAAAAACTGTTGTTGATCGATCCGCAGCAGGCCGACGCGCTCTATGGGTTGGGTATGCTCGAACTCAAAGCGAAGCGTACCGCCGGTGCCAATCGTTTTCTGGACCAACTAAAGCAAGCGCATCCGGGGGAGCCGTTGACCTTGCAGCTCGAGCAAGCCATTGCTTTGCAAGCCGGTAATAACGTCGATCAACTGGAGCAGGCGCGGTTGCTCGCTACGGCAGGTGATCTGGACAACGCAGTGCCGAACTATCGGCAGATCTTCGCCGGCAAACCACCGCAAGGTGAGCTGGGCCTGGAGTTCTACAACTACCTGGGTTACACGTCCGGCGGCTGGAGTGAAGCGCGTCAAGGACTGGAACGCTTGCTGCAGCAGACTCCTGACAACGCCAAAATCAAACTGGCGCTGGCCAAACTGCTGATCCGCAACGAAACCACCCGCGTTGAAGGTCTGCGCCGGCTCGGACAATTGTCGACCCTGCCGGAGCTGGGGGGCGAGGCCACCGAAAGTTGGCGTGAGGGGCTGAGCTGGCTCGGCTCGCCACGGCCGGCGGAAATTCCATTGTTCGAAGCCTACCTCAAGGCTAATCCGGACGACGAAGAAATCCGCACGCAGATGAACAGTCGTGGCGCCGCCGCTGTGGCGGCTCAGCAAAGTCCATACTTGGTGCGCGGTTTCAAGGCCTTGCAGGACAATCAACTGGCCGTCGCGGAACAGGCTTTTCTCGCCCGCCTCAAAGAACAACCTCAGGACTCCGACGCCTTGGGTGGTCTCGGCGTCGTGCGTCAGCGTCAGGGGCGTTTCAGCGATGCCAATGAATTGCTCACCCGTGCCGTTGGCCGTGGTGGCAATCCACGCTGGCAAGCTGCACTACAGAGCAACCGCTATTGGGACCTGCTCGGTCAAGCCGACAGGGCCAAGGCCAATCATGATCTGCAAAAGGCGCGAAGTCTGTTGCAGCAGGCGATCGCCAGCAAGCCCCGGCAGGTCGAGGGTTATGTTGCGCTTGGTGACGTTCAGGCCGAACAGAATCAGCTGGACAATGCAGCAGCGAGTTATCGCCAGGCTCTGACCTTGGACAATGAAAATTCCGGGGCACTGCTTGGGTTGATCACGGTGTTGGCGCAAAACGGCCAGGCCAGCCAGGCTTCGAAGATGATTGAAGGCTTGGACCCGGCCCAACTGCAGCGTCTCGGCGATTTGCGTCCGATGCGTGCGGCGGTGGCTGTTGGGCAGGCAAAGAATGCGCAACTCAGTGGCGACCTGAAGGGTGCTATTGCGGCCCAGCTAGAAGCAGTACGCAACGATCCGCAAAATGTCTGGACCCGCTACGATCTGGCGCGTTACTACATGCAGGCCAAGAACCCGGACAAGGCGCGTCAGACCATGGCCGAACTGGTCAAGGCCGATCCGCAGCGCATTGACGCCCTGTACGCCAGTGCCCTGTTGTCGAGCCAGTTGGGTGAATGGGCGGCAGCGCAAAACACCCTCGAGCGTATCCCGGTGAGCCAGCGCAGCACGGCGATGCAGCAACTGGCCGGCGAGGTACAAGTGCAATCGTTGGCAAGCCAAGCCACCCTTCTGGCCAGGCAAGGTGATCGCGCCAAGGCCACGACCTTGTTGCGCCGCGCCGAACTGGCGGCCAATGGCAAGCCTGAGTCTCTGGGATTGCTGGCTTCGGCGTATGTCGACGCCGGTGATACCGAGCATGCGCTGTCAATGTTGCGCAACGCGATCGCGCAAAGCAGCAGCCCGTCGCCGGCTTTGCGCCTGGCCTATGCTGGTGTCTTGCTCAAGACTGGCGACGATGTGCAAGTCAATCAGCTGCTCCATGAGTTGCAGAAGCAGCCGTTGTCGCCCGCCGATCAACGCAGCTACGACGAAGTGTTGTATCTGTACACCGTGCGTCAGGCCGATTTGCTGCGGGAGAAAGGTGATCTCGTCGCCGCCTACGACACCCTGGCGCCGGCCATGGTCCAGCGTCCGAATGACCCGTTGGCAGTCGGCGCCCTCGCGCGTATGTACCTGGCCAACAACAATGCCAAAAAAGCCATCGAGCTGTATCAGCCGCTGCTCGACAAGGCGCCCGATAATCCGCAATTGCAGATCGGCATGGCTGAGGCCTTGAGCAAGTCCGGCGATTATCGCGCCGCCGAAAAGGCTACCGACAAGGCTGTTGAGTTGGCGCCAAACGATGCACAAATTCTTGCCAGTGCCGCCAACATTTACCGTGCCCAGGGCAAGAACGCCAAAGCCGCCGAGTTGTATGCTCGCGCCCTGGCCTTACAGGCTCCGGCCAAGGAAGACGCTAACCCGTTTGCCGGAACGGTTGCCGCCAACCCCTTTGTGGGCAAGAGCGGTCAGCGCAGTCAGTCGCGCTTGTCCGAAGCCAGCCTGTCGCAGATTCCAGAGCCGGCCCAAGTGCAAGCGGCAGCGGCAACCGAGAACGCCGAACCGGTGTCGCGTTTGGTCGCCGCCAACACGCTGACGACGAGCACTGGTGCTTATGCCGCGAAATCGCCCGGTGGCAGTTTCGAGGACAACCGTCAATTGGCCCCGGCCAAGCCTGTCGATCCGCAGGCTGAGGCACGTCAATCGATGCAAAGCGCCCTCGATCAAATCGATCAGGAGCGTAGCCCGCGAATCACCCAAGGCGTGACTTTCCGTAGCAACGACAGCGAGTCAGGTCTGAGCAAGATCACGGATGTCGAAACGCCGCTGGAAATCAGCCTGCCGATGGGCGATGACCGGATTGCCCTGCGAGTGACGCCGGTGTCGCTGAATGCCGGCGGATTGAGTGATTCGGCCCACTCACTCTTTGGCGGCTTCAACGATGCTCAGGTTGCCGAACTTCAAGGGTTGCTCTCCACCAACCCGAGTGCCAGTCAACTGGACGCCTTCACGGCTGGCATCGACGGCTCGGTCGGGCGGCAGAAGGACAGCGGTGTCGGTCTGGCGGTGGCGTATGAGAGCCTGTCCCTGGGCCTCAAGACAGACCTGGGCACCAGCCCGATGGGCTTTCTCTACAGCACGGCCGTCGGCGGCATCAGCCTTGATCGCTCGTTCAGCGAGGGCAGTGATTTCCGCTACGGTCTGAGCCTGTCTCGTCGTTCGGTGACCGACAGCCTGACATCCTTCGCCGGTGCCCGTGATGCTCGTAGTGGCCTTGAGTGGGGAGGGGTCACTGCCAATGGCGGTCGCTTGCAACTGAGCTATGACAATGGTGAATACGGTGCCTATGGTTACGGCGCTGCGCACAAGTTGGTGGGACACAACGTAGATTCGAACAGCCGTATCGAGGCCGGCACCGGGGTGTATTGGTACTTGCTCAATGATGACAGCCGTCAGCTGACCTTGGGCCTTAACCTTACCGGCATCAGCTACGACGAAAACCAGAACAACTTCACCTATGGCAACGGCGGCTATTTCAGCCCRCAGAATTTCTTCTCCGTTGGTGTGCCTGTCGGTTGGTCGCAGCGTACTGATCGTCTGAGTTACTCGATCAAAGGCGCAGTGGGCCTTCAGCACATTGAGCAGGACTCGGCGCCGTATTTCCCGAATGATCGTGACATGCAGGCGGCGCTTGAGCAGACCTCGCAGATCTATGCCGCTGCCGGTACAAACGTACCGACCCGGTATTCGTCGGATAACTCAACAGGTATCGGCTACAACCTCAATGCGGCCGCTGAATACCGGTTTGGCGACAACGTTTTTCTGGGTGGCAGTCTGGGCCTGGATAACGCTCAGGATTACAAGCAATGGACCGGTGGGTTGTACCTGCGATACATGCTTGAAGATTTCACCGGCCGCATGGCGATGCCGGTCAGTCCTTACCGTTCCCCTTATTCGAATTAAGTAGCAGGAGTTTTTACCGTGGCAGCATCGATTCTGGCGGGCATGACGATTTTGATGATTGGCGACAGCCACCTGGCGACGCCTGATTACCTGATTTCCAGCTTGCATGACAGCTTGGTCGCACAGGGCGCGAAAGTGCACACCTTGGGGATTTGTGGCGCAAACGCCGGCGACTGGCTCAAAGCTACGCCGGGTACCTGCGGCGGTGCCGAGCGCCGTGACAGCGAAAAAACCGTGGTGCTGGGTGGCAAAGCTGCGACCTTGCCGATCAGCGAATTGCTGGCGACCGACAAGCCTGACCTGGTACTGATCGTCATGGGCGACACCATGGCCAGCTATACCAAGCCAGCGTTCCCGAAAGCCTGGTTGTGGCAACAGACCACCGCGTTGACCAAGGAAATTTCCGCCAATGGCACCCGTTGTGTGTGGGTCGGTCCGAACTGGGGCACTGAAGGCGGCAAATACGGCAAGACCTTTGCCCGTGTAGAAATGACGTCAAAATTCCTCGCCACCAACGTCGCTCCGTGCAATTACATCGACTCCTTGCAGTTTTCCAAGCCGGGCCAGTGGGCCACGGTCGACGGCCAGCATTTGACCGCGCCGGGTTATAAGGCCTGGAGCCAGGACATCAGCAAAGCTCTGCTGGAAGCACCTGTCGTCAAGGACGCCAAAAAATGATCAAGCGTTTCGCGGCCTGCATGGCCGTCCCTGCATTATCAATCAGTGCCCTGGCCAGCGCGGAAGTCGCCCTTTACCCCACCGGCCCCAGCGAAGATGCGGCGTTCATCCGTTTCGTCAACGCCAGCAACACTGCGCTGGACGTGATCGCCCAGGCCGGCCAGTTGCCGATGCGCCTGGAAGCGGCGCAACCGGTGTCGCTGTTTTTTCCGGTGCAATCAAGCAGCCCGGTCAAGGGTACCTTGGTCAGCGGTGCGCAAAAACTGGCTATGGACCTGAAAATCGAACCCGGCGAATTCGCCACCGTGGTTGCACTGCCAGACAGCACCGGCATCAAGCAAGTCGTCGTGCGAGAGCAACCGGATGACTTCAACGGCCTGAAAGCCTCGCTGGCATTCTTCAACGTTGATGCAACGTGTACCGACGCGAGCCTGCGTCCCGCCGGGCGCAACGCTGACCTGTTCAAGGCCGTGCCGGTTGACAGCTTGCAGCGTCGCTCGATCAACCCGGTGAGCCTGTCGGTGCAACTGGTGTGCGCGAATGTCAATGTCGGTGAACCGCTGAACCTTGGTGACCTGAAAGCGGGCGAGCGTTACAGCGTTCTGTTGGTGCCTTCGGCCACCGGGCCGCGCCTTCTGAACGCCACGGACACTCTGTCTCACTGATCGGATTCTGCTGCCGCCATGGTTTTCGCCTCACTCGAGTTCCTGACGTTGTTCCTGCCTGCGTTTCTGCTGGTGTATGCCCTGGGTAAACCGGCCTGGCGCAACGTCATCCTGCTGATCGGCAGCTGGCTGTTCTATGGCTGGCTGAGCCCATTGTTCCTGACGTTGCACGTGGTATTGACCATCGTTGCCTGGGTCGGTGGCCTGCTGGTGGATCGTGCCCGCGAAGGTTCGAAAGGGCGGGTGAGGTTGTTGATCACGCTGATCGTGTTCAACACGGCGGTGCTGTGCTGGTACAAGTACGCCAACATCCTGGCCGGGACCTGGAGTGATCTGATCACTTACTACGGCGCGATTCCACTGGAGTGGCAGCGGGTGGCGCTGCCGGCGGGCCTGTCGTTCATCGTGTTGCAGGCGATTTCCTACCTCGTGGACGTGCACCGGCATACGGTGCCGGTGGAACGCAGTTTCATTAATTATGCGACGTACATTTCGATGTTCGGCCACTCGATTGCCGGTCCGATCATTCGCTATGACTGGGTGCGTCGTGAACTGACACAGCGCTATTTCTACTGGCAAAATTTTTCCATGGGCGCGCGCCGCTTCATGATCGGCATGTGCATGAAAGTGCTGGTGGCGGACACCCTGTCGCCGCTGGTGGACGTGGCTTTCCATCTGGACAACCCGTCCTTCGTCGACGCTTGGATCGGTTGCCTGGCTTACTCGCTGCAACTGTTTTTCGACTTCGCCGGCTACAGCGCCATGGCCATCGGCCTGGGCCTGATGCTCGGCTTTCACTTTCCGGAAAACTTCAACCGACCGTACCTGTCCAGCAGCATCCAGGACTTCTGGCGGCGTTGGCATATGTCGCTGTCGAGCTGGTTGCGTGACTACCTGTACATCGCCCTCGGTGGCAATCGCAACGGTGCCTGGAAGACCTATCGCAACCTGTTCCTGACCATGGCCATCGCCGGCCTGTGGCATGGTGGCGACAGCTGGAACTATTTATTGTGGGGCTCGGCACATGGTATCGCCTTGTGCGTCGACCGACTGTGGTCGCGTTCCAGCCTGCCAAGCCTTCCGCCACTGTTGTCGCACGTCCTGACGCTGCTGTTTGTATTCCTCGCCTGGACGCTATTCCGCGCCCCGGACTTCCATGCGGCGCTGACCATGTACGCCGGTCAGTTCGGCTTGCAGGGCTTTGCCCTGGGTGATGCGCTGGCGGTGACCCTGCGCCCGGTGCACGGGTTGGCGGCTTTACTCGGCGTCGCGTGCATCGTCGCGCCGCTGCTGCACAACCGTTTTGAGCAACGGTTTGGTGGCCATGCATTGTATGTACCGATTGCGGCCTTGTGGCCGGTGGCGGGTTTTCTGCTTTCGTTCGCATTGATCGCGAGTCGTGAAGCGGTGCCTTTCCTGTACTTCCAGTTCTGATGGCCGCGCCCATGTCCTCTTCCTCTCACGTACCAGCTCCACCGAGTGAATTCAATGCCCGCATCAGCAAGGTCGCGGGTGTAGTGTTTGTCACGTTCCTGGCGGTCGGCTTTGCGTCTTGTGCGTGGCTGTTGCTCAGCGGCAAGGTTGAGATGCTGCCACCCAAGCTGACCGTTGACGACGTGCTCCACGGTGAAGTGACCCACAAGATTGCCAAGCAAATGTCCAAGGGTGCAGTGCCCGAACAAGCGGCGAATCTGGAGCGTGGCGCAAGCTGGCTGGCGCTGCGCGACACCGGTCCGCTGGTGCGCTCCGGCTGTCCGGGTTGGCTGTTCTTGACCGACGAGATGCGCATCAACCGTCACGCCAGGACCAACGCCGAAACCAAGGCGGGCGTGGTGCGCGACGTCCAGCAATACCTGGCCAAACGCGGCATCACATTGCTAGTGGCGGTGGTGCCGGACAAGAGCCGCATCGCCAGTGCGCAATTGTGTGCTCTGCGTCGTCCGGCTCAATTGCAGGATCGTGTGGTGGCTTGGATCGACAGCTTGAACAAGGCCGGTGTGGCAGCGATTGATCTGACGCCCCCCCTACAACCTTTGGGCGCCGAAGCGTACCTGCGCACCGATACTCACTGGAGCGAAACTGGCTCTGCGGCCGCCGCCAAAGCAGTGGCCAAACACGTGCAGACCTTGGGCATCAGCGCCACGCCGCGCAAGGATTTCGCTGTGAAGGTACAAGCCCCGGCTCGCCGCCCTGGCGACCTGGTGCGTCTGGCCGGTATCGAATGGCTGCCGGTAGCCTTGCAACCGACGCCGGAAACCGTGGCGGCCACCCAGATTAGCGAAAAGGCTGCCGAGGCACAAAGCAGCGGCGATAACCTCGATGACCTGTTCGGTGACGATAACCTGCCGAACGTAGCATTGATCGGGACTTCGTTCTCGCGCAATTCCAACTTCGCCGGTTTCCTGCAACAGGCGATGGGCGCTCCGATCGGCAACTTCGCCAAGGATGGCGGCGAGTTCTCTGGCGGTGCCAATGGCTATTTCAATAACCCGGCGTTCAAGCAGACGCCGCCGAAGCTGATTATCTGGGAAATCCCAGAGCGGGACTTGCAGACGCCTTACAGCGAAGTGATTGACTGGGCCAGGTAAAGGGCGGGATTTTGTGAGGCTGATGGCCCCTTCGCTGGCTTGTCCTCGAAGACCAGTTTGGTCGCGACCTGGCTGCGACAGCGTAAACCTGCAACGCGAAATTCAACTGGCAGGCGTGCGCGTCTTCATAACACCCTCGTCGACCGGGCTCTGTTGGAGCGCGAAAGGCCGGATAAGGTGATCGTCGCCACTGGCGCCGAACCGTATTGGCCGGCGTTCGAGCGCGGCGGTGATCTGCAGGTGGTCGATGCCTGGCAAGTGCTGCGCGAAGAGGTGCAAATCGGTCGTTCGGGTGGTGGTCGACTGGCGCTGTGACCGGATCGCCCCAGGTATCGCCGAACGTCTGGTCCGTGCCGGGCATCAGTTGCAACTGGCGGTGAACGGCACCCATTGCGGGGAAAACCTGCCGCTGTATGTGCGCGATCAACTGGCCGGCAACAGCAGCAAGATGCAGCCTGCCACCGGTGCGCCCACACAAGACAGCGACACGCCCTCGGCGGAAGCGCATTTTTTCTTGGCACACGGATTCGTGGCCTGCGTAAACGTCGGGGCATGACCCTGGCCGAATTGGCGAAAATGAGTGAGTTGACGGCGGGGTACATCAGCCAACTTGAACGCAACCTCGCCTCCCCTTCCATCCCGGCCCTCTTAAACATCGCCCGGAGCTTGTGCGTGACCATTCAATGGTTCTCTGCCAGCGAAACGCAAACTGCACCGGTATGGGAATCCGGGGATGTGGAGGCCGTGGTGATTTGGGTGGTTACGCCGCCTATGTTTTGAGGGGCTGACATTGGCTGCCAAATGTCAGCTCACAGACTTTTATGTTGAGCTGAATCGTCAGCAGACAGGATGAGCGGCGGCGTTGCCAGCTCTGGTTCGGTATCAACCGTCGCTTGAGGTTGGGGTTTGGCAGTGACAAAAGGGGCTAATAATCGCCGCACACCTCTTTCAATGAATGAGAGTAGCCCGAAGGTGATGAAGCCAAAGAACAGCCCGGCAACCAGAATACTCAACGGATGTATTCGCGCTGCGTCAGTGCTGTCCATCATGTAGAAGAAAGCCTGTACACCAGCGGCCACACAGGCCGCTACGGCTGCTATCAGCTTCACAGACAACCAAATCCGTTGCCATTTGTTCATGCACCCTCCGTCATCCGGTCATTCGCTGTGTATTGCATGATAGCTAATGACGTCGAGATGCCTTGTTTCCTCTGATCCAGATGGCGCTCCGGTTTTCGCTCAAAAACAGCGATACAGGACTGGGGGGCAGGTCTGTCGCGTAACCGGGAGCCGATCGGCACTGTGCTGTTGAGCCCGGATCGAGAACAACAGGTTGAGGAAAGAGCGGCATAGTCAGACGGTTAACGCGACAACCACCTTGAAAAACGCCGCCCCCGAGCAGCCGTTCCGTGTTTGAGGTTCAGGCTCTAGCGCATATCCGCATAAGGTGAGATCGGCTCCACCGGTAGCGGCAGGTTGCCTTGCCATGGATCAAACGTGTAGCGCAAGTAAAGTAAGGCACGGCTCGGGGCGTAGTCTTCGCTGTGTTGCCAAGTGATACCGGTACCAAGCACCAGGTTATCGGAAAGGCGACGCTCTGCGAAACCCTGAACGCGGAAGTTGATGCCGTTGCTACTACTGCCACTTTGGGTGAGGGACGGGTCACTCACCAGGGTTTTATTCGATTGCGCCAGCAGGTTTTGCAGATCGGCTGCACTGTTTTCTTTGGGGTAGAGGTCAGAGTCGTCGATTTTCGAGAACGACCAACCCACCGAGCTTTCGAGCAAGGCCGACCAGTCAGCGTTGCGCCAGGCATAGCTCACCGGCGCGCTGATCGAGTAGTACTGTTGTGGGCTGTAGTAGCCACCTTCGCCGAGGGTGAGTTCGCTTAAGTCCTTGTCGTATCCCATGTACATCAGGGTCAGCCCCGTGCGCATACGCTCGTCGGCGCGTTCCACCAAGCGATAGTAATAGCCGCCCATGGCTGTGCGGCGCTGGTTGTTTTCAACGTTCTGGCCCGTTAACCAATGACTGCTCAGGCTTGCCCATATGCCATCATCACCGCCTTGGTCATGGCTCAGGCCCAAGGTGAAGCCGTTGGCCGTTACACCCCCCCACTTGGTTCCGGTAACTGGATCCACCGCACCGGCATACGACACCAGTGAGTTGGTCAGGGGTCGTCGCGATGCCGTGAGGCGATAACCAAGATTGCTCCAGTCACCGCTGTAGGTGGCCCCGCCCACCCAGTTGGACACCGTAAACTCTTGTGGCGTATGGCCAAGGTCGAAGGCCCAGCGATCATCGTGCCAGCCCATGCCCAGCATAGTGCCACGCACGCTCTGCGAAGCGGTGTTACAGCCACCTTGCACCACCGCGCACAAGCCGAACTCGTCGTCGCTGGAAAAATTGCTGACATCCAGATTGATGTCTTCGGCCTGAACGAAGCCTTGTCCTTGCGCCACCGGCGCGTCGATGCGCAGGATGGTGGTCTCGGTGGTCAGGTCCGAAACTCCCGATGAGCTGTTGTCGGTGCGCCAGGCAAAGTCATGGTACAGATTCACGGTCGGATTTTGCTTTTGGTACAGCTCGTCGACGTCGCTGCGCAGGCTGCGCTGTAACCAGTCATCGCTGTCCTTGGCACGGCTGGCCAACGTCATGGCACGGTTGTCGCGCGGTTCAGCCTGTTGCGGTTCGATCATCTTTGCCGCGCCCATGCTGCGCGCATATTCATCCAGAGCCCGTTGCGGTTCTTCTTCGGACAGCAGACGCGCTGCATCCCGATAGACCAGCGGGTCACTTTGTGGAGTCTTGAGCAACTGCGCGAACATCTCGCTCGCCCGCGTCTTGTCGCCCAGCGCCGCCCAGGCATTGGCGAGGCGGCGCTGGAACGACGCATCCGTCGGCACTGGCGCAGTCACTGCCATAAGGCTCGCCTTGGCGGCCTTCGGCTGACCGCTAGCGATCAGCACTTCGCTCAGGCCCAGTTGGGCCTCGCTATTTTTCGGCGCACTATCCAGCACCTTGCGGTAGCGGCTTTCGGCCTGCACCAGGTCTCCACGCTGCTGAGCCCAGTCGGCCAGCGTCAGGTAGTCGTCAGTGGTCGGCGCGCGCAGCAGCAACGCTTCGGCCTCGGCCTCATGGCCGCTGTCGCGCAGTGTCCGGGCCTTCGCGAGCAACTGGCGACGCTGCAGGCGTGCCCACAGCTCGTTCATGTTGTCGCTCCAGGCGGCACGGGGGATCTGTTGCAGACTGCTCATGGCATCGCCGTCACGTTCACCCCTGGCCAGAAACAAGCCGTGGGCATAGCGTGCCTCGGTGTTCTGGCCCTGACGTTGTAACAGCACGTTGAAGCTGTGATCGGCCTCGGCGTTGAGGCCCAGTTCGCGCTGGGCATTGGCCAAGCGGTACACCCGCCATGGACTGTCCGGGTCTAATACCAGCGACTTGCTCAAGGCTGCCTTCACCTGCACCCAATCACTGCGCCGGGTAGCGTCATCGGCCTGCGCGTCGAGGCGATTCAGCTCCAGCCCGCGACGCACATCCTGAAACTCTTGCTGCGCCTTGGGCGTCAAGCTGTCGAGGTAGCGCTCGGCCTTTTCCGGTGATTGTGACTGGTACAGGCGGACCATGGCACGCACCACGCTTGGGTTGTTTGGATCTAACTTGCGCGCCTGCAGCAACAGGGCTTCTGCGCTGGCGTCATCAAGTTCGCCCCGGGCAACGTAGGACAAGCCAATCAACGGCGCTGGGTCGTTCGGCTTGGCTTTGCTCGCCTCCCGGTACCATTTTTTCGCAACGGGATAATCCTTTCGCGCGAGGGCTTCATCACCCTTTTGCAGCAGCATCCACTGGAAGGTCACAGCCTTGAGGTCCTGCCACTTGGAGATCAAGGACGTGTCCTGTTCGATGGCTGAGGCTCGGACGAACGCGTTGTAGGCCGCTTCGTACTTGCCTTGGCGCATCAGCGATACACCCAGTGAACCGATCAGGTTGGAGTCTTGCGGATAACGCTTGATCGCCCGAAGTAAACTGGCCTCAGCGCCGACGTTGTTGCCGGAATCGAGCAATGCCTTGCCTTTGGCTCCGGCCTGCCAAGCCGGATCAGTCAAGTATTGCTCCTGTACTTGCAACTGTTTGGTCGCATCAGCGCGCAAACTGGTGTAGGGGAAAACGCTCAGAAAAACTCGCCAGCCTTGCGCGGTTTCGGGCCCTACCGGCTGTTTGAGCCAATAGTTGTATTCGCGTTGGGCAGCGCCGTTGCTGGCGTTCGGATCTGCAGCCAACTGGTGCAGGACCCCCAACGCCTCGGAATCACGATTTTCGGCAAACAACAGGTCGGCCAAGGTCTGGCGCAGCGAGGCATTGCCGGGGTACTGCCGGTCCAACTCGCGCAACTGCTCTATCACAGAAGGACGCTGGGCCTTGATGCCGCCACGCACGTTCAGGTATTCCAGGGAAGTGGCAAAGTCCGGCATGTCATCGCCGAACAATTGTTGATAGGCCTTGGCCGCCTCTTCGGAACGGCCGGCGACGGCCAGCAGGCGCGCCTCCTGCAGGGCCTTCTGACCATCGGCGCTGTGCATTTTCAGCAAGCTCTCGGCCTGACGCAGGGCCGCAGTGCCTGGTGCCTGCTGGCGCAGTTGAGCGGTCAGGCGTTCGGCTTCAGGCTGGTTCTTTTGCAGGAGTGCCTGGCGGACTTCAATGACTTTCACCGCAGGACTGTCCGGGGCGATCAGCTCCAGCCGAGCCAGCGAGTCACGCACCAGGTCTTCGCGGTACAGCGCCTCACCAATGCGGATCTGCCCCAGTAGCCATTGCTGTTGGTCGGGCGGACTGAGAGGCTGACCCAGGGCGACCCCATAGACGCCGCTCAACAGCAGCCCAAAACCAGTCAATTTGCGCATGCGGCAGTCCATTTTGGCACGAGGCGTCCGTTTTTATCGAAACGGTAACGTTGTTGGTCCCAGCCCTGCCCGAACAGCATCAGCGACTGGTTGTAATAGGCATCCGCCAAGGGCGGTTGTTGTTGCAGGCGTTGGCGCTGGGACTTCAGGGCACCCGCATTCTCCGGGCTTGCAGCCAGCAAGGGCAGCAATGCGGCACTGAAGCCGGCCGGGCCGGTACCATTGTCGAGTCCGGTGATGGTGTCGACCTTTTCTGGCACATGGCCCAACCGCACAGTCAGGTCGAGCATCGGTTTGAAGTGTTCAATCAACCTGGCGCGCCCCGGCGCCCCCTTGTCCAGCATGCCCAGCCAGAGGTAGACACGGATGGCGTCATAGCTACCGACACTGCCCTTCTGACTGTCCACGGCCCAACCCTCTCCGGTGTTCCACTGTTGCCAGTCGGATGCCAGGCCCTTGGGCGAACTTTCGATCAGCAGACGCTCAGTGTTGTTGGCAAGCTCCGCCCAAATCGGTGCTTCCAGGGCAAAGCGTGCCAGCAATTGCGGTGGCAGATAACTGGCATTCAGGCGCCACCCTTCGGCATTGTCGAACCCGACGTCGCCGGGTAACAGCATCAGGCCCAGGCCCGGAAGCTTGCGCAGGCTTTGTGCAGCACTGCGCCAGAGCAGGTTTCGACCCAATGTCAGGTAAGTCGGTTGATGCCACAGACGCCCGGCTTCCAGCAGGCTATAGGCGATCCACAGATCGGCGTCGGTGGCGTTATTGCTATCAAGTACCTGCCAGTGGCCTGCTTTGTCTCGGCCCCACTGCCACGCCGGAAGCTGCCGGTTAAGGTCTCCGCCGGCCAAGTTGTCCTGGGTCCAGCGCAGCACCTTCGCGAAGCTTTCGCGATCATTGCCCAGCAGGGCAAAAAACAGCCCGTAGCTTTGTCCTTCAGACGTAGTGATCAACTGCTCCGAGGAGCGGTCAATTACCCGTCCGTCCGAACTGAGCATGGCCTGACGATAATTCTGCCAGGCCGGCCAAGCGCATTCAGCCGCACCCGCAAAGCCTGGCGCTACTATGATCGCGGTCAACGCCAGAGCGAAGAAAACTTTCACCCGATTACTCCTGAGCAGCCAGGCGACGACGGGCAGCCCAACGCAGTGCGCGCCACAGCAGGAAGGCCGTCAGCAACACGCTGATGGTGGTCATGGCCGCCAGCAGGATCGGGTGCTCGGACAATTGGTACCAAAGCAGCAGCCACCACGGCAGGTGGCCGACGAAGTACTGCTGCCCCACCCAACTGCTCCCTACACCACTACTGCGGATCAGCGCCACAGAACCGTAAACAGCGTCTAGTTTTGTGGTGTCGTCCAAGGTGTCACGCAGCAGTTGGAAATCGGCGTCATCGCTGGCCAGCAAGGCCACAATGCTGCGCTGCTGGTGATACGGCGACTGTAAACCGACGATGGCGGCTATGGGTGCATGGGCGCTGACGTCGACGCGGTTGGCACCCAGGTCGCGTTCATCGCTAAGCTGGCCGGCGCGGGCCGATTTACCGCTGTGCTCATTGGACGGTTTGAGCAGCCAGGCACGCGTCTTGTCCAGCACCAGATTGGCATCGGCGCCATCGCCCACGCCCGACGCCATGGCGCCGAATACCAGTAAATCGACATCCGCCTTAGCGTCGTCCCAGTTGTCCGACAGCCGCAGGCCATACGCTGGCAGGCCTGAGTGCGCCGAGATTCCAGCAATGGTCTCGAACACGGTGCTCAGTTGTACAGGACTGCTGTGGGCTGGGACCATCACCAGGGTTTCCGAAAGGTCAGCCATGCGGCTGAATGGAAAGCCGCCTCGGGCAAAAGCACGCAGGTCGGGCATGGCGATGTAGTGATAGTAGCCGGACAGGTCAATGGTCGACTCTTCATCGATCACGGCCTGGTTGTTTACCGGCAGCGAAGTCTGGCAACGGTCGCGCTGAGCGCTGCTCAAGGTGGTCGCGAAGTTGAAGTCAAAACGCAGGGTATTTCGGTCGCCAATCTTTAGTGCTGGCACCAGCAGATTGTCGTTGAGGTTTGCCGACTCGTTGGACAACACCACCAGGCGCAGCTCCTCCAGACTGCTGTCAGTCTTGCTTTTCAGTGGCAGGCTGGTGATGAACTGGTTGTTCAGGCTGATGGTCAAGCTGGAATTGTCATTGACCGATGGTGGCGTATAACGAAACTTGGTATGCAGCGGAATCCCTTGGTTACGCCAGACGAACAGGTCAGGCGGTAGATTCACGTCCACTGTGAGAGACCGCGGCTGCAGACCCGCGGCCTGAAGCTGCTCTGGGTACTTGATCAACTCGGCGAAACGTACCGCGCGGTCTGTGCGCATCCAGTTCGGTGCGTCATAAGGCACCCGGGGCTTGAGCTGCTCAACCTTGTTGACGGTCACGAGCGAGCCACGGAACGCAGTCGCGCCCAAGGCCAGTGCGCGGGCTGCCACGAGCAGATCATCGTCGTTGCGACCCAACACCAACAACACCTTGCTGTAGGGGTCCAAAGGGTTGTCGATCATCTGTACGACGGGTGCATCCACGGCCGGGAACTTGTCGGTATCAGCCAGGAAGGACGGACGATGATCATTGGTGGCGAAAACAATCGCCGACTTGGCGCGATGGTGTTCATCGACGGCTGGCAACTGATCGAACAGAACCGGGAACTGCGCGCCACGCCAAGCGGCCTGGCTGCCGAAATAGGACGCCAGGATACCGGCTGCTCGCTGCTCGCCCAGTGTCGGCGCATCAGGGAAAACCAAATTGATGACCGGCTTGTCCTGGCCTCGAGGGTCGAAGAAAGGCATCGGGAAATAGGCCAGGTCGTTCTTGAGCGTTAGTGCCTGCTCCTGCAATTGGATCTGACTGCTGCGCCCCACGTTCAACCATAACGTGCTGTTGGCCGGATCTTCACAGATATCGGTGTAGTGACCGACGAACTCCAGGCGTACACGGTTGAAGTCCGAAATCAGACGCGGGTCCAGGGCTACCGATTGGTTGACCTTCTTACCCAACTGATCCTTCTCGATCGGCACAACGCTCATCAGCACGTCGTTGAGGTACACACGTAAATGCGAGATCTGTGGCAGCAGCGAAGGCGACGGCGTGTACTCCAGCTGCAGTTTCGCGTCACTGGCGATGCGATCGCGGCGCAGGCTGAATTCGATCTGGTCACTATTGTGGATGCCCAGCAACAGACTGTCGGCAGGACGGCCCAGTTGTTCGAAGCTGTACGCGGTGCTCCAGCTCGGTACGTTGCTAACCACTGCCGGCGCGAGAGACACGACAGGCACGACAGGCACAGGGGCGGTGGCGGTGGCGGTGGCGGTGGCGGTGGCGGTGGCGGCCTGGGCGCAGCAAGCGGCCAGGAGCGCCAGGCTGGCTACAAGGGATTTGCTGAAGTAGTGACTCATGGAGCACTCACTGATCGGGATTTGGGAATGGGGGCAGCCGCTGGCATGCGCGGCAGGAAACTGACCAACCAGCGCAACAATCGCAAAGGCGGCCCGGCGATGCGGCGGATCCAGGCGGGCAGGTATTCGTAGAGGCGGTAGTAACCGGTGCCGCCCAGTTTGAGAATGTCCATAAAGCTGTGCAGCGGGCGATCCAGGGTGTAATTGTCACCCCAGTTGAGCCAGGCGTCGGCGCGGGCAAACGTGCACTGCACAAAGTCGATTTTCTGTTGTTCATTGAAATGGGTGAAGCTGATGCCGATGAAGTTCTTGTGGCTGCGGCTGATATAGCCCGGGAACACGAATTCACGATTGCCTCGATGCATCATCAGCGAGATGCTCCCGCCCACTGCCAGCGACAGCGAGGTGTCGAGCTGGATGCCTG
The DNA here is from genome assembly GCF_056400445.1 of Pseudomonas sp. P5_B2. NCBI lineage: Bacteria > Pseudomonadati > Pseudomonadota > Gammaproteobacteria > Pseudomonadales > Pseudomonadaceae > Pseudomonas > Pseudomonas sp. P5_B2. The sequence goes on from NZ_JBFULH010000003.1 coordinate 19,212, forward strand.
CGCCACCGTCGGAATAGTCCTGCAGCATGCCCGGGTAACAGTGACCACTCTCAAGGCGCACCGCCGCGGGCAACTTGACGTATACACGGTGAGTCTGGCGAACCTGGCGCACTTCCGCAGCGACCGCCACGGCGCCACCGATGATCAGCAGGTTGTAGGCCACCCAGAGAATGCTCACCACAACGGTGACGATTTCGTCGCGGGGGCCATAGAACAGCCGCCAGACGGCAACACCCATGCCGGCAACGTTCAGCAACGCCAGTAGCAAGTACGGTTGGGCGATTTTCCAGTCAAACTGGTTCTGCTCCATCAAGCCGCCCTTGGCGGTGACGTTGAACTTGCCCTTGCTGGGGTTGAACAGTGCAACGGTGGTGGGACGCGCGATGTACCAGGCCAGTACGGTCTCATACACCTCACCCCAGAACGTCCGACGATAGGCGCCCTGCGTCCGCGAGTTGGTGAGGCTTGCGTGGACCATGTGCGGCAACACGTACAGCAGGATCATCAGCGCCGGGGCGTAGATGATGTAGGCATGCAGGAACAAAAACGCCAGCGGCGCCAACAGAAACACCAGGCGCGGCAGGCCGGCCAAAAAGTGCATCATCGCGTTGGCGTAGCAGATGCGCTGGAAGATGGTCAGGCCCTTTCCGAGCATCGGGTTGTCGGTACGGAAAATTTGCGCCATGCCACGGGCCCAGCGAATGCGCTGCCCGATGTGCGCAGACAGACTCTCCGTTGCCAGACCGGCCGCTTGCGGCAACTTGATATAGGCCGAGTTCCAGCCGTTACGGTGCAGGCGCAGCGCCGTGTGGGCGTCTTCGGTAACCGTCTCGACGGCAAAGCCGCCGATCGAGTCCAGCGCGCTACGACGCAGTACCGCGCACGAGCCGCAGAAAAACGCCGCGTTCCACATGTCGTTGCCGTCCTGAATCAAACCGTAGAACAGCTCGCCTTCGTTGGGGTGCTCGCGGAACACATTGAGGTTGCGCTCGAAGGGGTCCGGTGACAGGAAATGGTGCGGGGTCTGCACCAGCGCCAGTTTCGGATCACGCAAAAAGCCCCCGGTGGTCATTTGCAGGAATGAGCGCACAGGTATGTGGTCGCAGTCGAAAAGAGCGACCAACTCGCCGTTCAGCAGCGTCAGCGCGTGGTTGAGGTTACCGGCCTTGGCGTGACGATTGTCGTTGCGAGTGATGTAGCCCACCCCTGCTTCGGCGGCGAACTGGCGGAAACTCTCGCGTTTGCCGTCGTCGAGAATGTAGATATTGAGCTTGTCAGCCGGCCAATCGATGCCCATGGCGGCGTAAACGGTACCCCGCACGATGGAGAGATCTTCGTTGTAAGTTGGGATCAACAGGTCGACGCTGGGCCACAGGCGCGTATCGCGCGGCAGCGACGCCGGTTTACGGCCCAACGGCCAGCAAGTCTGGATGTAGCCCAGGATCAGCACCACCCAGGAATAAGTTTCAGCCACCAGCAGGATCATCCCGCAAACCAGGTCCAGAGGGTTGTTCCAGTTCAGGGTCGAGGTATAGCGCCACCACAGGTAACGGCACGAGACGATGATCGACAACACCACCATCAGCAACGTCGGAAAGCGACCCGGAACCCTTCGCACCAGCATGGCCAGGCCCCATAGCAGCAAGACGAATACCAGTTGGGCGATGTAGCCGAAGGGCTCGGTGATGCAAATCATCGTAAAAATGAAGGCGACGACACCGATGGCCGCGTTGACCAGTCGTTGGTTGTGACGTTCCAGGCCTTTCCACCAATGGCTGCTCTGGCGAATCTGCTGGCTGGCCCCTGCGCGCCGGGGCAACTCTTCCAGCGCCTCGCCAATCCACGCCCACAATCGCAAGTACGCCGCCCCGATGGACTTGAGCCAGGCAGGGATCGCCAGCGTCCGTGCCTGCGGCCTGGCCGGGCGAACCAGCAACAGCCAGAGACTTTGCACCACATAGCGCAACGGGTCACCCAGGCTTGGTGCCTTGTTGGCCAGTTGTGGATACCAGCGCGTTGGCTGATCGAGCACAGCGCGCCAATTTGGAGACTCCAGACGCAATAACAACCACGCCAGGGCGCTCATTGTTGCCAGCAGCAGCGCAACTGACGGCGCACAGTCGTAATGCTGACGCAGGTGCGTATAAGGAAAAACGCGGGCGATCATTCCGCCTCCGAGCGGCGGGTCAGACACCAGGTGGCAAGGCTCAGCACATCCTGGGCGGCTAGACTGGATTCGGCATAAGTACCTACTGGCTTCTTGAACGCCAGGGCTTCGCGCATCGCTTCATCCAGATGCACGGTGAGTGGCAACAATCGGGCACCGTATTGCTTGCTCCAAATCAACAGCAGGTCGCGCTGCAATTGACTGACTGGATCGAAGCGGTTAATCAGCAGATGCTCGCCGCTGGATTCATCCTGTTGTATCAGCACATGGCAGGCGGCATCTGCCTCGACAATCCGCAAGCGCAATGCGCAGGGTCCAATATGAGCATGGCCCGGCAGTCGCAAGGGCACATCGAACAATATCCAGTCAAAGTGTTCGGCAAGGCTAGCCTGTCGGCGGTCCCATAGCATTGGCTCACTGAGCAGGCGTTGCTCGATTTGATCCTGCTCTTCCAGTTTCAGGCGGCCATAGGGCAACACGCTCAATCCCGGCTCCACGTCCCAGGCCTGGGTGTTCCAAGCCACTCCGTCGATCATGGCTCGCGCCCAGCCGCCGGGCTCGCTAACGTCTACGTTGAAGTGCAGGCGAAGCAGGTTCTCCGGGCACATGTCCACTAGCAGCACGCGCTCGCCAAGACGATGCAATGCTTGACCAGTGGCCGCTAGTAGTGAGCTCGTGCCGACGCCGCCGCGCAAACCACGCAGACTGAGGGCTGTCATGGCAGTTTATCGAAGTCGGCCTGATGCACCCTCGGCTGGACYGCCGGTTGCAGGCGCTCCATCTCCTCCAGCAGCGGCCAGCGATTGAGAGCCTTTTGCAATTCGATCTGCGCTGAAATGTCCACGTATTCCAGTTCGGGCAGCTCAAGCTCCTGCTTCAGGAGGGCGATGTCGTCGGCACGATCCGCACGCGACTTCACCCTGGCCTTCACTTGAAGCGCTGTGGGTAGGGCAGCCATTCTGCTTTCTCCTTGATTCGTATATAAGGTTTTCCGGCGTAATCAACGACCACGGTGCCGGCGTTTTCGGAAACCGCTGCCGTTTGCGGTAGGTTGCTCAGCAGGGCCGGCCAGTTGGGACCCTCGCCATCCGCCTGAGGTGGGGCGCTATACAGTCGACTGATGATTTCCGACAGGGCCAGGAAGCTGCTCGGCTCGGTGATGTGYAGTGGMGCGGMAYTSGSGTTGCGMCCCATGCCCACCARCTTGATACCGACCGGCACRYGGGTGATGGACGGGCTCGGTATCTCGCGCATACCGGCTATCTGCATGCGGTCGCCATGCAGTGCCGCGCCATGCTCCGGCACAATCACCACCACCACCCGGCGACCGCTGAGCTCCAGTTGTTTAATGAAGCCATTGAGGTCGTCGATCAACCCTTGGGCACGAGGTTTGTAATCACTCCTGGTAGAGCCGCCATCGGCGGTCAGCGTACGGTTGCCGTCATGCAGCGTGGTGGTGTTATAGAAGAGTGCCACGCGATCGCTTTTGACTTCTTCACGGTGCTTCCACCAGGCATCCAATACCTGGGCATCGCGTACGATCGGCGAACCGTCGAAGCTCACTAGAGCACGCGGAAATTTGCTGGCACTGATAGTAGGGGGCGGCAACGAACCTTGGGCGCGGACTTCGTCAAGGAAGCCTTCGAACTGGCCGGAGTGGTTGAGCATCACTTCGCTGGAAAAGCCCAGCTTGCTCAAATCGTCCATCAACATGCACTGATCCGGGGCAGTGCTGTACAGCTTGCTGTGCGGAAGCTGCCCACAACTGGCACGCAACAGGCGGATGGCTGCCGGGCCACTGTAAGAAGTGGCCGAATTGAAGTTGTCGAAAATCACGTCCATCTGCTGGAGCAGCGTGTTGTCGCGCAGGTCCACGGATTCCAGGTCATCCCAGGCCATGGAGCAGATATTGATCAATAACAGGTCGAAAGGCTGCGCCGCAGAAGTCGCAGGCGTGAACTCCACATGACGCGCGGCCTCGGTGGTATAGAACTTCTGCAGGTAGGCTTCCAGTGTGGCGCTGTCGGGGTCGGCCGTGCTCACCGCAGCCGTTGAAGGGCCACTGCCCGATGCCGCAACCGGCTCACTGCTGGTGTGCAACGCCAGCAGATTGACGCTGGCCAGCCAAGCCAAACCCAGCACACTCAGGGTGGTCAGGCGCAGCCAGTGACGGACGAAGGCATAACCAACTACTAGCGCTGCCAGCAACGCACACAGGTTCCAATCGATAAAACGACCCGCCAGCTCGACCATGTATACGCCGGTGAAATTCATCACACCAGGCTGGTCCAGCAGTCGGCTGAAGGGGGGCAGCCAGGTGTCCTGGTAAAACAGCGCAACGCCAACGGGGATCGCAATGACTGTACGCAGGATGCGCAAATACCGATGTTTCAACGGCAGTAGCAATGCCATAGCGAACACCAGGTTAGGCAATACCTGCAGATTCAGATAGCCAGCCCACAGCAGTACGAACTTGAGGATGAAATACAGATTCCAGGATCCAAGGCCCGGCCATACGCGCGCTGACGCCGTTTTAATGACTTCATGCCGACTCATGGGGTTTGCTCTGGGCTGGGGCGCGACTACGCACGCCACGGGATTTCAGGTAACGCGGGGGCAAGAGGCCCTTCACGACGGTCAGAAAACGACGACCAAAACTGATCAGCACCACGATCAGTGCCAGAGTCAGCAGGCTGCTGAGGCCGATCACCTGGATCAGCTCGGAATAGCTCATGAACAGGGATCCGTAATAGGTAGCGTGGTGCGTTGAGGCGAATAGGCGCCACACCCAGCGGCGTCGGCGGAACTACCGGCCGTGCGCTCATCTGCCAGAAGGAACGTGGAAGGCAGCAAGGCGGCTGTGAGGAAGTCCTCGCGCGGCAACGCTTCAACGCCGGGGAGAATCTGGAAGTCGCTGAACAGATCGCGCCAGGAAAGCCGGCAGATATTCGACAATGCGGGTTCCAGTCCGTCCGCGCGACAGGCAAACAGGAACAAATAAAAAGCTCCGTTGACCACGCAGGCGACGTCACCGAAACGATTCAAGCCGATTTGATTCAAGTACTGCTCGATTCCCAGACCACCGCGCGGTATCAGTTTGAGCAGTTGGTGGCTTATTTCGCCAGAGGCGCCGCTGTATACGTGCTCCACCGTGTCGATGAATTCCTGGGGCGCTAACAGACCGCGTATGGCGGGAGGCCGCAGTCGTTCGAATAGCGATTGGAAGTTGGTAGTGCGGCTTCGGCGCCAGATCTGGCCTTGGGCACTGTCGATAATGCTGAAGAAGTGTGCCGGCGTAGTCCCATAGGGCACGGTGATGTTGGCGCCGCAGGACACCAGCAGACGCTCGTCCCGATAGCGCAGGCAGGGCTCCATCTCGCGAATGATGATCTTCAGCGCAATGCCGCAGCGCTCGCGCAGGGCGTGAATCTGACGGGCCAACTCTTCGACTTGCAGGTTGCTGTCGATGGCTACGATGATACTGGCGGCTCGAGCGCGCCGGGCTTGCTTGAGCAAGTCCTCGCGGTTCTCGAACAGCCTCCACTGATCCGATAACGGTGGCGAGCCTTCTAGGACAGAACGCTGCGTCAGGTAGATCCGCTGGTCATCGGTATGGGTCAGTTGCACATTGGCCTGCTCATTGACCGATAGTGCGAAGCCGTCTACCTGCAACTCGAGCTCGAACTCCTGCCCGCTGCACACGCCCAGTTCGCTGCGCCAGTAGTGCAAGTGATAGCGAATACCACCATCACGGCGATAGAGCTGAGTGAGCCCACAGATCGTATCGTTGAGCCGTAACAAACGCTCATGCAGTTGTGGCGTCTGACCATGGCTGATCACCAAGAGGGTGCATTGGCGTTCTCCCAGCCATTGCTTCAGGGACAGGCAGCAATGCCGTAAATCTGGCGCGACATCACTCACCCATGCGCTGTCCGGCAGCATCAGCACAATGGTAGTCCCGGCAACCGGAGCAGCACGGGTGAGTTCGCCGACCAGTGATTTGAGGGTCAGACCGATGTCGGCTTTTTTGATGTCAAACAGCTTCAAAAGAGCTGGACCGGCATCTGGCGCCAACTTCTGCGCCAGCTTCCGACTTGAATGCCCGCAGCAGACCAACATCCCTCTCGCCTCGGGCGGCATCGCTGCCAGGCATTGGACTGCCAGTGCGGCAGAATCGCTTGCCTGATCCACTGCCACCCAATAAAGCCCGCTGTCTTGCAACAAAATCTGCTCATCACGCAGATGGCGGATACCTAAGGTGAACTGACTCAAATGTAGTTCTCCTTAGTTTGAACTGGATGCGGCTAGATCAGCACCCTCTCTCCAGTTATAGCGGTAATTTTGTGATTCACTATTCCCGGACACCGCGTAGGTTTTTTATCGGCATGAACTGACGCCAGTCAGCCGTCATATTGCAGGGAAGCGGAATCCAGCTGTACCGATGTATCAAAAAATAATTGATAGCGCTGAAGCACTCTCGGGCCGTTCGCAAGCCCGTGCTTGGATCCATTCGGGTTTAAATGGGCAGCATAGCTCCCTCTGTGGATTTTCCCAGTAATTTACTTGGAGATTCTTGATCGGGCGCAAACACGTAAACAAGAGTCGCTACCGAAACATACGACTCGCATACTGCCACCCTTTATCCGAGTGAAACAGCAGCCCCTGAGGTCTTCCACGTTGCTCATAGGCCGTGTCCAGCGCCTTGAAATCCCGGCGCCCGGCTTTCCGACAATGCCCAACCCACCCTCCCGCATGCATGCAGCAGTGCCATTTACCTTGAGCACCGACGCAAGTGATGCCACCGCACCAGAGCTGATTGGGCGCTAGAACTTCGACTCGCCGACTTGACGCATTCGGGATATCCAGCCGTTCCACCCTCGTTTAAAAGGCATGGAAACCTGGCTGCGTGATCACGAGCCCAAGCTCGCGCATTACTCCGCGTGACGGGTACGTACAAACGCCACGTACAATACAGAAACGAAAAAACCCCGTAGACGTTAATCTACGGGGTTTCATATGTATGGCGGAGAGATAGGGATTCGAACCCTAGGTACCGGTGAAGGTACAACGGATTTCGAATCCGTCCCATTCGGCCACTCTGGCATCTCTCCAACGGCGCGCATCATAACAACACTTTCGCCGGAAGCGAACCCCCTAAGCGAAATTTTTCCGTGCTATCAGATGCTTGCGTCGATTAAAGCGGTACGCCCAGACGATCGGCGACTTCTTCGTAGGCTTCGATAACGTCACCGAGGCCCTGACGGAAGCGGTCCTTGTCCATTTTCTTGCCGGTGGCCTTGTCCCACAGGCGGCAGCCGTCCGGGCTGAATTCGTCGCCCAGGACGATGGAGCCGTCGTGGAATACACCAAACTCAAGTTTGAAGTCGACCAGCAGCAGGCCGGCGTCGTCGAACAGTTTGCTCAGGACTTCGTTGACCTTGAGCGACAGTTCTTTCATGCGAACCAGTTGCTCGGCAGTGCCCCAACCGAAGGCCACGACGTGGGATTCGTTGATGAACGGGTCACCCTTGGCGTCGTCCTTCAGGAACAGTTCGAAGGTGTAAGGGTTGAGCTTCATGCCTTCTTCGACGCCCAGGCGCTTGACCAAGCTGCCGGCGGCGTAGTTACGCACAACGCACTCGACCGGGATCATGTCGAGTTTTTTCACCAGGCATTCGTTGTCGCCCAGCAGTTTGTCGAATTGCGTCGGCACGCCGGCGGCTTCGAGTTTCTGCATGATGAAGGCGTTAAACTTGTTGTTCACCATGCCTTTGCGGTCGAGCTGCTCGATGCGCTTGCCGTCGAACGYCGAGGTGTCATTGCGAAACAGCAGGATCAAGCGGTTAGCGTCGTCGGTCTTGTAAACCGATTTGGCTTTGCCGCGGTAGAGTTCTTCACGTTTTTCCATGATGGGCTCCGCTTGCTAAGTAGGTGGGCTAGGCGATGTGTCGCCAGTCGAGCCCTGAATCTTGATCGGCCAGTTGCAGCCAGTCCGGGTCGCACCCGAGGGTGTCGACAAAACATTGCCGGGCCAGCTGCGGCAGGTTGTTCTTGCTGCTCAGATGGGCCAGGACCAGGTGTTGCAGGCCTTGCCAGCCCAACTCGGACACCAGGAATGCCGCCTGGTGGTTGTTCAAATGCCCCAGTTCACCGCCCACCCGCTGCTTCAGAAAGTACGGGTAGTGACCGCGAGCCAGCATGTCACGGCAATGGTTTGACTCGATCATCAACGCATCGAGGTCCCGATAGCCGTCCAGCACCTTGTTGCAGTACGAGCCCAGATCGGTCAACAGGCCGAAGCGCCGCTCACCGTCGCTGAAAACGTATTGCGTCGGCTCTTGTGCATCATGGGCCACGGCAATCACACCGATGCTCAGAGCGCCGATCTGCAGTTGCTCGCCGCCGGCCAGAAGGCCAGCTGGTTCAATCGGTTTGCGCATCCCGCGCAGGGTCCCGCGACTGAGGTAGACAGGCAGATTGTAGCGCCGAGACAGTAAACCCACGCCATGCACGTGGTCGGCATGTTCGTGGGTCACGAGTATCGCGCTCAGCTGCGCAGGGTTTACACCCAGGCGCAGCAAGCGTTTTTCGGTTTCCCGCAGGGAGAAACCACAATCCACCAGCACATACGTGTCATCGCTGGCTATCAGCGTGCCGTTCCCTTGGCTACCGCTGCCGAGAACGGCAAACCGCATGTGATCAGCCCATTTTGTCCTGAATCTCGCTCAACACTCTACGCGCCACGTCTGCCGGGGCAACGGTGTTGATGTTTTTCTCAACGGTGACCTGGACGTTTTCGCCGACCTTGCTCAGGCGAACCTGATAACGCTCGGCACGGGCTTCCACTTCTTCCTTGCTCGGCGCGCTGCCGAACAGGCTGCTGAAGAAACCAGGCTTATCGTCTTTATTTTCGGCTTTTTCGGACAAGTTGATGTAGTACAGGCCCAAGCTGCGGTTGATGTCTTCAACGCGCCAATCGCTCTGTTCGAGTGCACGACCTACGCTCGACCAGGCACGATCCACGTCGGTGCCGACGTTCAGAACCGGGTTGCCGCTACCGTCTTCGCTCAGGCTGACACGACTTGGCGTATCAAAATCACGCGAAGCCAGCATGGAAACCGAACCGCCCTTCTCCGAAATGCGACTCATGCTCGCGAGCATGTCGTTGGTCAGTGCCGCGTCCAGGTCGGTGTTGAGCGAACGGTTGGTGAACTCCACATCGGCGGTGCTGCCAGCAGGACGCTCGGCGCTGACGACATAGATTTCACTGGTATTGCGCTGCACGCCCGGCTCGATACGTACCCGCACGCGGGTTTGGCTGTCGGTGCTGACTCCGGCTGCGCTCAGGCGCTTGGCCGTTGCGGCGGACAGTTCGTCGGAATGCTGCCAGGTGGTGGTGAATTCGCCGGTTTGCGGACGCTGTTCATCCAGGCGGAAACCGTTATCCAGGAAAAACTGCACAGCCACTGGCCAGATTTCGGCCGGAGGGTTCTGGGCCAGGATCGAACGCGTATCGCCGACTTTCTGCAGGGAGTAAGGGCTGGCATCGGCCGACGCCGACAACGGCTGTGGACGAGGAACGATGTATTCGCCCTTCGCGGTGTCATCAGCCACGTTACGCGGGATCGGCAGCAGTGGTTCCAGACGTTTGGCGTCTGTGATATTCGCTGGTAATTGCATCGGTGGAGTCTGTTGCGCTTCCAGGTAATCGCTACCACGGTCACGGAAATAACCTTCCGGGCCCCAGACCCATCCACAGCCACTCGTGCTGGAGATGATCAAGGCAAGTGCGGAAAGTCCGGCCATTCGCTTCATGCGTTGTACTTCCTCAATTAAACCAGGACGCCGGACTGGCGCATGGCCTGTCGCAGCGGTTCGTGACAGGCAGCACTGAGCCAGGTGAGCGGCAGACGGATACCGTCCGGCATCAAGCCCATTTCATGCAGAGCCCATTTCACGGGAATAGGGTTGGATTCGATAAACAGGGTTTTATTGAGTGGCATCAGCTTTTCGTGGATCGCGCGGGCGGTCACGGCATCGCCTTTCAGGGCAGCGTTGCACAGGTCGCTCATGTCGCGCGGCGCAACGTTGGCGGTGACCGAGATGTTGCCTTTACCGCCGAGCAATATCAGCTCGACTGCGGTGGCGTCGTCACCGGACAGCACCACGAAATCTTTGCTCACACCATCAATGATGGCCTTGGCCCGGCTCAGGTCGCCGGTGGCTTCCTTGATGCCGATGATGTTTTTCACGGTCGACAGGCGGATCACGGTTTCGGTCAGCATGTCGCACGCTGTACGGCCGGGCACATTGTAGAGAATCTGCGGGATATCGACTGCTTCGGCGATGGCCTTGAAGTGCTGGTACAAGCCTTCCTGGGTCGGCTTGTTGTAATAAGGAGTCACCAGCAGGCAAGCGTCGGCACCGGCGGTCTTCGCATTGGTGGTCAGTTCGATGGCTTCGCGAGTCGAGTTCGCGCCAGTCCCGGCGATCACCGGAATGCGCCCTGCAACCTGCTTGACCACGTAACGAATCACTTCGATGTGCTCGTTCACGTCGAGGGTGGCCGATTCACCTGTAGTGCCGACCGCCACGATGGCGTGGGTGCCGTTCTGCAGGTGAAAGTCCACCAGTTTGCTCAGGCTGTCCCAGTCAAGACGACCTTGTGCATCCATGGGTGTGACCAGTGCCACCATACTGCCCGCAATCATGCAACCGCTCCTGCCGGAAAAAGAGAGCCGTAATGGTACTGGCGCCAAGATGCTTGTACAAGCGAAGTACTGCGCTGCCGCCATTCCCCTTGGCGCTGCTTTTCGCTACCCTTCAGACTTTGATCGGTACTGATAAGCTCGTACGCCAGTTTCCAGCCTCCATTTACGGCATCACAAGCCCCGATCCAGCGTTGCCACCCCTCGCTCCTGCCTCACTGGAGCATGTTGCAACCTTGTGGCTCGGGTTTTATGAATTCGCATCCGCAGGCTTGTTCCCGGAAAAAAGCCCTTAGACGTATCGACCGCTCATCGCTTTAGGAATGCTGCATGTCCACCCCCACAGTTCGCGAACAATTCCTTGTCATCAGTGCCCTCGGCGCCAACCCCATGGAGCTGACTAACGTCCTGTGCCGCGCCAGCCATGAAAACCGCTGCGCCGTGGTCACTTCCCGCCTGACCCGTCATGGCGAGTGCAGTGCGTTGATCCTCGAGATTTCCGGTAGCTGGGACGCCCTGGCACGCCTGGAAGGCAGCCTGCCGAGCCTCGCCAAAAAGCATGCGTTCACCGTCAATGTGGTGCGTAGCGCGGCGCTGGAAAACCGTCCTCAAGCACTGCCTTATGTGGCGTATGTCAGTTCGGCCTACCGTTCTGACATCATCAACGAGCTGTGCCAGTTCTTCATGGATCACAACGTCGAGCTGGAAAACCTGACCTGCGACACGTATCAGGCGCCGCAAACCGGCGGCACCATGCTCAACGCCACGTTTACCGTGACCTTGCCCGCCGGTGTGCAAATCAGCTGGCTGCGCGATCAGTTCCTGGATTTTGCCGACGCGCTGAACCTGGATGCCCTGATCGAACCGTGGCGCCCACAAAACCCAATGTAAGGAAGCTTTCATGGCCGTTGCCATCGACCAACCGGTCGCCGACTTCGAAGCACCCGCCACCAATGGACAAACCGTTAGCCTCGCGGGACTCAAAGGCAAGCAGGTGGTGATTTACTTCTACCCGAAGGACAGCACGCCAGGTTGCACCACTGAAGGCCAGGGCTTTCGCGATCAGCTTGAGGCGTTTAAAGCGGCCAACACCGAAGTGTTCGGCGTATCGCGTGACAGCCTCAAGTCCCATGAGAACTTCAAGGCCAAGCAGGCGTTCACCTTTGAGCTGATCAGCGACAAGGAAGAAGCGCTTTGCCAGTTGTTTGATGTGATCAAGCTGAAGAAGCTGTATGGCAAGGAATACATGGGGGTTGATCGCAGCACATTCCTGATCGACAAGAACGGTGTACTGCGTCAGGAATGGCGTGGTGTGAAGGTGCCGGGACATGTGGATGCGGTGTTGGCGGCAGCTCAGGCGTTGAACAAGGGCTGATTTCTTTGGCGCCTGTACCGACGCCATCGCGAGCAGGCTCGCTCCCACCGTTGACCGTGTTGTCTGACTGACGCGATCTGATGTGGGAGCGAACCTGCTCGCGAAGAGGCCATCCGCCTCGCGGAAGAATTAGAGCAGCGGCGCCACCTCCGGCTCCTTGCGCGGCCACGCATCCAGGACTGCCTTAAACAGCGTCGCCAGCGGAATCGCAAAGAACACCCCCCAAAACCCCCACAACCCGCCAAACAACAGCACCGCGCAAATGATCGCTACCGGGTGCAGGTTGACCGCCTCCGAGAACAGCAACGGCACCAGCACGTTGCCGTCCAGCGTCTGAATAATCCCGTAGACCGCCATCAAATAGATGAACTGATCGCTCCAGCCCCATTGGAACAACGCGATCAGCATGRCCGGCACGGTCACCACTACAGTGCCGACGTAAGGCACCACCACCGACACGCCCACCAACAAGGCAAGCAGCGCTGCGTAGTTGAGTCCGAGAACGACAAAGCCGATGTAGGTCACACCACCGCAGATGAAAATCTCGATGACCTTGCCGCGAATGTAGTTGGCGATCTGCCGGTTCATTTCGTGAGCGACACGGGTGATCAGTGCCCGCTCACGGGGCAGGTAACCGCGTACCCATTGGCCGATCATTTCCCGATCCTTCAGGAAGAAGAACACCAGGATCGGCACCAGAACGAGGTAGATCATGATGTTCACCAGCAGCGGCAGACTCGACAGTGAGAACGTCAGCGCCCACTGGCCGAACTTACCGATTTCGCCGCGTGCTACTTCGATGAACTGCAATACCTGTTCATCAGACACCATATGTGGATAGCGCTCGGGCAACAGCAACAATAACGACTGCCACTTGACGAGCATGCCAGGCAGCTCGTTGAACAGCGTAAGCAACTGATGCCAAAGCAACGGCACCACGACAATCAAGAAGACCAGCAGCGCCCCCATGAACAGCGCGAAGACCAGTCCCACCGCGACACTGCCGGGCATGCGCAAACGCTCAAGGGTAACCACCAGGCCTTGCATGAGATACGCCAGCACCATCCCGGCCAGTACCGGCGCGAGCATGCCGCCCAAGGTGAGCACAGCGGTGAATGCCAGAAACAGCAGCACCGCCAGCACCACGGCTTCTTCATCCGAAAAGTAGCGCTGAATCCAGTCGCGTAACACTTTGAACATCAATATTCCTTAGGAGCGAACGCAGCAGGTTCAGGCTTTTTTTAACCAGTAGCGGTAAACACCCGCCTCATCTTCTTCACGAAGCAGCGTATGACCGGCCAATCGGGCAAAGGTGCGGAAATCGCGCTGAGAACCGGCATCCGTGGCGATCACCTTGAGCACCGCGCCACTGGCCAGACGATTGAGTTCCAACTTGGCCTTGAGCAATGGCAACGGACAATTCAGGCCGCTGGCGTCCAGCTCGGCGTCATGGGCTACAGCATCGGTCATTACTTCACTCCGGGGGCGTGGTTGAGAGGGTTAGAATATCTGGTCGCAAGCCCAGTGTCCGGCTACAGTAAGGTCTTTGTCGACTAAGGCTTTGTGCATGACTTTTTTGCGCCCTACCCTGCTGACGCTCGCTTGCCTGCTCGCCTCACCGGGCTTTGCCGACGACCTGCCGTCACTTGGCGACGCCAGTTCTGCCATCGTCTCGCCGCAACAGGAATACCAGCTCGGCCGCGCCTGGCTGGCGCTGTTGCGCAGCCAGGTCGCGCAGCTCAACGATCCACAGCTCAAAAATTACGTCGAATCAAGTGTTTACCGATTGCTCGAAACCAGCCAGGTGAATGACCGTCGACTCGAGTTCATCCTGATCAACAGCCCACAGCTAAACGCCTTTGCGGCGCCGGGCGGGATTGTCGGGGTCAACGGTGGCTTGTTTCTCAATGCGCAGACCGAGGGCGAGTACGCCTCGGTGATGGCTCACGAGTTGGCTCACTTGTCGCAACGCCACTTTGCCCGAGGCATTGAAGCCCAGCAGCGCATGCAAGTGCCGGTGATGGCCGCCCTGTTGGCCGGAATCGTGATTGCGGCAGCCGGTGGCGGCAATGCCGGAATGGCGGCCATTGCAGGCACTCAAGCGGCGGCAATGCAGGAGCAACGGCGTTTCTCACGCCAGAACGAACAGGAAGCCGACCGCATCGGCATTCTTAATATGGAAAAAGCCGGCTACGACCCCCGCTCGATGCCAAGCATGTTCGAGCGCTTGGCGCGCCAGTATCGCTTCGACGCCAAACCGCCGGAATTTTTGATGACCCACCCGGTCACCGAGTCGCGGATCGCCGATACCCGCAACCGCGCTGAACAGGCCCCACCGGGTGGCATCGAAGACACCATGCGCTATCAACTGATTCGTGCACGAGTCCAGTTGTTCTATGAAGAAACCCCCGGCCTGGGCGCCAAGCGCTTCCGTGCGATGCTTGATGAAAACCCGAAAAATGATGTCGCACGCTATGGCCTGGCGATTGCCCAAATCAAGGGTGGCCGGTTGAATGAGGCTCGGGAGAACCTCAAGCTGCTGCTGGCAACATCGCCGAACGAGATCATCTATAACCTGGCGCAGATCGATCTGGACATGACCAACAATCGACTTCCGGACGCTCAATCTCGCGTCGACCGGATGCTCGCTCAGTACCCCGGCAACTATCCGCTCAATCAGATACGTGTCGATTTGCTGCTGAAACAGGACCGCACCGCCGATGCTGAAAAAGCACTGGAAACCCTGCTCAAGTCGCGCCCCGACGATCCCGACGTGTGGTATCAGGTGGCCGAGACTCGCGGCCTGTCTGGCAACATCATCGGCCTGCATCAGGCTCGCGCGGAATACTTTGCGTTGGTCGGCGACTTTCGCCAGGCCATTCAGCAACTGGATTTTGCCAAACGCAAGGCTGGCAGCAACTTCCCGCTGGCTTCGCGCATCGATGCGCGTCAACGTGAGTTGATGGAGCAGGAGCGCATGATCAAGGACATGATGGGCTGACTTTCAGCTGAAAATCCGGGCACAAAAAAACCGCCTCTTTCGAGGCGGTTTTTTATTCAGCCAACAACCGGTTTAATCAGCCAGTTTGAAGGTGATGAAGCTGGCACGACCTTGGCGCAGAACCCGCATCGAAACCGAACGGTTCTTCGGAAGTGCCTTGGCAATGTCGGTGAACTCCTTGCTGGTGCCGATGGCCTGGTTGTTCAGGTGGGTGATGATGTCACCTGGCTGCAAACCAATCAGGGATGCGGGGCCTTCCTGAACCTCCTTGATCACCACACCCCCTTTGAGGTCGTAGGTTTTCTTCTGCTCATCGGACAATTCAGCAACGGAGACACCCAAACGATTACTGCTGATTTCAACGCCCGATTTAGGCATCGTCACCATATCTTTGTCTTCGTCAGGAATCGCGCCAACCGTTAGCTCGACATTCTTGCGCTTGCCTTCGCGAATCACTTCAAGATTGGCCTTGGCACCCGCTTTCAGCGCGCCCACCAGGTGTGGCAAATCAGCCGACATAATGATCGGCTGACCGTTCATGCTCAGAATGACGTCGCCGACCTGCAAACCACCCTTGGCAGCCGGACCGTCGTCCTGGATTTGCGCCACCAGCGCACCGGCCGGTTTCTCAAGACCAAACGACTCGGCCAGGTCCTTGTTCACTTCCTGAATCACCACCCCCAACCAGCCACGGCTGACTTTACCGCCATCCTTCAGTTGATTGGAAACATCCATGGCAACGTCGATTGGGATCGCGAACGATACGCCCATGAAGCCACCGGAGCGGGTGTAGATCTGCGAGTTGATCCCAACCACTTCGCCATTCAGGTTGAACAGCGGACCACCGGAGTTACCTGGGTTGATCGGCACGTCGGTCTGGATGAACGGCACATAGTTTTCGTTCGGCAGGCTGCGCCCGATGGCGCTGATGATGCCCTGGGTCACGGTGTGGTCGAAACCAAACGGCGAGCCGATGGCGACAACCCATTGACCGGCTTTCAGGTCCTGGGATTTACCGAGCTTGAGAACCGGCAGGTCCTTGCCTTCGATCTTCAGCAGCGCTACGTCGGAGCGCGGATCAGTACCGACCAGTTTGGCTTTTAGTTCGCTGCGATCAGCAAGACGCACGAGGATTTCGTCGGCATCCGCAATCACGTGGTTGTTGGTCAGGATGTAACCATCTGGCGAGATGATGAAACCCGAGCCCAGAGATTGAGCTTCTCGCTGACGATCACCGCGAGGCGAACGCGGTTGTTGAGGCATGCCCCTTTCAAAGAACTCACGCAGCGCTGGCGGCAACCCCTCAAGGTCCGGCATTTGCCCGGACACTTTGCGGTCCGGCAGTTTCTGCGTGGTACTGATGTTCACCACGGCAGGCGATGCCTGCTCGACGATCTGGGTGAAATCAGGTAACTCGACCGCTTGAGCAGTGACCGCCTGACCGAGGACCAGTACGGTAGCAAAAATGGAGAGGTAAGACTTTAAGCGTGGAATCGACATACGGCTCCCGTTAYGACGAGCATGGTTGAGCGATATGGAGCAAGGGACACCGGGAACAATACGCCGGTATTTTTGTTCCGGAAACAACAAAAAAGGCCAGAGCCGAGAAACTCTAACCTATAGAAACTTTCAGATTATTTTGCAAATTGAAATGCTCACCAAACATTTCCAACCCCGCTCACTGCTTGGTTGCAGTGGCATCGGTGCGCATCGACAGCGCAATCCGTTCAGCAGTGCCTATCGGAATCTCACCGACCACAGTTACCATCATTTCGCCTTGAGGCGTGGTCAGGCGCCGGGATACAGCGGCCGTGGGGCCCAGCTGGGTGCGGGTGTCCGTCACGGCTGCACCATTCAATGGCTCGAGGAATACCGAGAAACGCGCCAGACCGTCGTCATACATCAGACTGTTGACCTGGGTTTTGGTCTGCGGGTCCTTGCGAGCGCTGCTGCTGGTCAACTCGAAACCCGGTGGCAACCAGTCCGAGTGCCAGACTTGAACCGATTTAAGGGCAGACGCCTTGTCACTGTCGAGAGTGACAGCCTTGCAATCATCGCCTGTCTGCAAGTCGCTGTCAGACGGCACCTTGGCGGTATCCAGCTGCGTAAACTGGAATCGCTCCAGCAACTGCCCTTTGTCATTCAGCAGCAACGACTTGAGCGGAAGGCCGGTTTCTTTATCCAGATGAAGCTCAAAACCGTATCGATGCTGATCACGTGGCGTCAGCGAAACAATCACTGCCGCACGCCCAGCCACACGCGATTTGCCAATGACGGCAATGTCATACCAATTCTTTAACTTTTGAGGATCCAGTGCACGAGCAGCTGAATTGGGTGAATCCCCCAATCCTGCTATCAAGGTGCCGCTGACGCATTGAGTATGCCCATCAATGCGCACGACTTCCTGTGCTGAGCCATCGAGCTGGAGTAAACGCTCTCGGACTTTGCCATCCTGGACGCGATGCCAGATGTTATGGGTAGAAAAACTACCGTTACGCTCGTAAACGAAAGTACCGCGAAAGCTTTGCTGTTGCTCGGCCTGACCCATACGGGTCAACCAATCCTGGGCTTCATCAGCGTGGGCTGGAACAACAACCCAGCCTGCGAGCAGAAGCGAAAGTAGAGGTATGGAGCGCATGATCCTCCTTAACGGTTTTCCAGGCTTGCTGCACGAGCATAAGGCAGAGCACTTTCAGTGCCTTTCAATGCAGCTTGTTGAGCATGTTGGCGCAGGTAGCTTGGCAGACGCTGATCGTGCCAGCCTGGCTGACCTTGCAATACACCGTTGGCCATAGGGCCTGTGGCATCCGAACTCTCATTGTAGCCTGCTAATACAGCAGGGCCTTTAACTTGAGGAACAGCCAGACCCGGCTGATTGGATTGCTGAGCCAGTTCGACACCCGCGATCTCGTCCTGATTGTACAAACGAACGCCAGCCAGTACAGCAAGCGTGACCGAAGCGGCAACGGCCAGACGACCCAGGCTACGCCATGGACCACGGGAAACTTTTGCCGGCACGGCTTCGTCGGCCAACGCAGCAGATACTGCCGCAGCGATATCCAGGCGTGGAAGCAGTAAATCCTTGTGCATGACTGCCCGAGCGATCTGGTAACGAGCCCAGGTATCACGGGTTTCAACATCGTCAAAGGCATTTAGTACCCGACGCAACTCTAGTTCGTCCGCTTCGTTATCCATCACTGCGGACAGCGATTCCTGCAGGGCTTCACGACTCATGGCGTTCCTCTCTTGGCTATCGCCGCTGTCTCAGTTTTCCTGCAACAACGGCTGCAGGGCTTTATCGATGGCCTCCCGAGCGCGGAAAATCCGGGAGCGCACGGTACCCACCGGACACTGCATGACTGCCGCAATGTCCTCGTAACTCAGACCATCGAATTCACGTAAAGTTAAGGCCGTACGCAAATCTTCTGGCAGTTGCTGAATGGTTCGATGGACGGTGCCTTCGATCTCATCCCGCAGCAACGCGCGTTCTGGCGACTCGAGATCCTTGAGGCCATGATCGCCATCGTAGAACTCTGCATCCTCGGAACTGACATCGCTATCCGGCGGCCGACGGCCGCGTGAAACCAGATAGTTTTTCGCCGTGTTGATGGCGATGCGGTAAAGCCACGTATAAAACGCGCTGTCTCCGCGAAAATTTCCAAGGGCTCGGTACGCCTTGATAAAGGCTTCCTGCGCCACATCCTGGGCTTCATGGGTGTCGTGCACAAAACGCACGATCAACCCGAGAATTTTGTGCTGGTATTTCAGCACTAGCAGATCGAAAGCTCGCTTGTCGCCACGTTGAACGCGCTCGACCAGCTGCTGATCCTCTTCCTGGGTTAGCATGAACACTCCTCGATAAGCTCGGAGGAGGCTTGCATAACTGAACGACCAGACTTGCAAACATAGACTCGGGCTTTTCGCAAAAGTTCTCCCCCTCCAAGCAAGTTTCCTGCGGGCTCTGATTTGGCACGCACGAAAAGCGCAGCGCGGGTTACCCGGCTGCGCGAATAATCTTGTCATCGGATTCGCCAGCAAGGATCAAATTACAGATCCTGCCCTGAAGCCGACACTGTCCATTGAATCTGGCAACCGTCTATTGATCTTGGGCCCTTGGCAAAAGTTCCATTTTTATAAAACGGACGCTACCGAGATTGTTCAACCGCGAATAGAAAAATACTGTTAAATCGACGATACAGTCGTCTTGTCGTCGATTCGACCAAAAATCCATCCGACGAAGCGTCGGATATTTCCTGTCACAGTAGTTTCACAATGCCATATGCGCTCGGGTATTGTGCCGCGCCCCCCCTCTATATACTAGTGGGCTGTGTGGCCGACTTGACTCGCCGTTCCAGCAGTCATGCGCCAACCCCGACCCGGGTCGCTTTGAGCGGAATCCTGAAATGAGCCAACAGTTTCAACATGATGTTCTGGTGATTGGCAGCGGTGCTGCCGGTTTGAGTCTTGCGCTGACCTTGCCCGATCATTTGCGCATTGCGGTCCTGAGTAAAGGCGACCTCGCCAACGGCTCGACATTCTGGGCCCAGGGTGGCGTCGCCGCCGTTCTGGATGACGCCGACACCGTCGAGTCTCACGTCGATGATACCCTCAATGCCGGCGGTGGCCTGTGCCATGAGGACGCTGTTCGTTTTACCGTCGAACACAGCAAAGAGGCGATCCAATGGCTGATCGACCAAGGCGTGCCGTTTACCCGCGATGAACAATCTGGCACTGAAGACGGCGGTTTCGAGTTTCACCTGACCCGCGAAGGCGGCCACAGTCATCGGCGCATCATTCATGCCGCCGATGCCACGGGCGCCGCGATATTCAGAACATTGCTGGCCCAGGCTAAACAACGGCCTAACATCGAATTGCTGGAACAGCGCGTCGCGGTSGACCTGATCACCGAAAAACGCCTGGGACTGAAAGGGGACCGTTGCCTCGGTGCCTACGTACTCAATCGTGGAACCGGCGAAGTCGACACCTACGGCGCACGCTTCGTCATCCTCGCCTCCGGTGGCGCGGCCAAAGTCTACCTTTATACCAGCAACCCCGACGGCGCCTGCGGTGATGGCATCGCCATGGCCTGGCGTTCTGGCTGCCGGGTGGCGAACCTGGAATTCAACCAATTCCACCCCACCTGCCTTTACCACCCGCAGGCTAAAAGCTTCCTGGTCACCGAAGCCCTTCGCGGCGAAGGTGCGCATTTGAAGTTGCCTAACGGCGAACGTTTCATGCAGCGCTTCGACCCGCGCGCAGAACTGGCACCACGGGACATTGTTGCCCGGGCCATCGACCATGAAATGAAGCGCCTGGGTGTTGATTGCGTCTATCTGGACATCAGCCACAAATCCGAAGCGTTCATCAAGACGCACTTTCCAACGGTTTACGAACGTTGCCTCGAGTTTTCCATCGACATCACCAAACAGCCGATTCCGGTGGTTCCGGCGGCGCACTACACCTGCGGCGGTGTGATGGTCGATCAGAACGGCCGCACCGACGTGCCTGGGCTGTATGCCATTGGTGAAACCAGTTTCACCGGCCTGCATGGCGCCAATCGCATGGCCAGCAACTCGCTACTGGAGTGTTTCGTCTACGCCCGTTCAGCGGCAGCGGACATTCTTGAACAGTTGCCGCACGTGTCGATTCCAGACGCCCTGCCCATCTGGGATGCGAGCCAGGTCACCGATTCCGATGAAGACGTGATCATTGCGCACAACTGGGACGAACTGCGGCGATTTATGTGGGACTACGTTGGTATCGTGCGCACCAATAAACGCTTGCAGCGGGCCCAGCACCGTGTGCGGCTGTTGCTGGACGAAATCGATGAGTTCTACAGCAACTATAAGGTCAGCCGCGACTTGATCGAGTTGCGCAACCTGGCTCAAGTAGCTGAACTGATGATTCAGTCCGCCATGGAGCGCAAGGAAAGCCGGGGCCTGCATTACACCCTCGACTACCCCAATATGCTCCCGGTTGCACTGGACACTATTCTGGTGCCGCCCACCTACGCCGACTGAACGCAAGTCGAACACGCAGGCGTCGGTGCACATCCGCCGCCTGCGAATCGCGGGGCACGCAGATCGATCTGACCTGTCGTTCGCCGCGCAGACGAAACCTTAGCACCACGATCAATGGCAGTGCGAGGCTGTCCGGTCGCAACTGCACCGGCTGCCATCCCCGCGCCTGACTCCATAACTGCCAACCATCGGCGTCACGTCGCAGGCCGCGAAAAGCCTGCGGATGTATCAGTAATATCTGACGCGGCAATGCCCAAACGCTATGCGCCAGACAGCACAAAGCGCCGATTAGACCGGCCCAGACTGGTATAGACAGAAGAAACAACGATCCCAGCGCGAATAACTGGGCCAAGAGATACGCCGCCAGCAATTGCCGTGAGGCATGCCAGCGGCATTCGAACGTATTACTTGGGCTGGACACGGTCCAGGATCATGCGAACCATGCGCTGAAGCTCCGGATCTTCGGATTCCGCGCGCTCCATGAACCAGCCGAACATGTCCTGATCTTCACACTCAAGCAGTTTGCGGTAGCAATCGCGGTCGACATCATTGAGGTGCGGGTAGACCTCTTTTACAAACGGCACCAGCAATACGTCCAGCTCAAGCATGCCGCGGCGGCTGTGCCAGTAGAGGCGATTCAGTTCAACATCTTCGACCATGGAGCGCTCCTCAAATAGGCGGCAAGTATACAGCCCCGGGCAGCGTCGAACAGTCGGCTTTGGTCGGGCACTACCGACCTTTTGTAAACTACCCATTTCATGGTCGCCCCCTTATGATGTCCCTCAGACTCTTTACCCTGCGATGACCCATGGCCGATTCTGCTTTTTTCTGCACCCTGTCTCACGAAGGCGTTCTCGCGGTCCGCGGCGCGGATGCCGGCAAATTCCTGCAAGGCCAACTGACCTGCAACCTCAATTACCTGAGCGATACCCAGGCCAGCCTGGGCGCCCGCTGCACGCAAAAAGGCCGGATGCAGTCGAGTTTCCGCATTCTGCTGGAAGGTGACGGTGTGCTGATGGCAATGGCCACCGAGCTGCTGGAACCGCAGCTGGCCGATCTGAAAAAGTACGCCGTGTTCTCCAAATCCAAACTCACCGATGAAAGCGCCGCCTGGGCCCGCTTCGGCCTCTTTCATGGCGATGCCGCGCTGAGCAGCCTCGGACTTGAGTTGCCAGCAGACACCGACAGTGTCGTGCGACATGACGGTGTGATCGCTATCCGCGTCTCGCCGGATCGTGCTGAACTGTGGGTCACCGCTGAGCAGGCCGACGCCATCAAGGGCAATCTGTCCGCCCTGTTGGCCGAAGGCTCTCTGAACCAATGGTTACTGGGCCAGATCCGCGCAGGGATCGGCCAGGTCATGCCCGAGACACGCGAATTGTTCATCCCGCAGATGCTCAATCTGCAAGCCGTCGGTGGTGTGAGCTTCAAGAAAGGTTGCTACACCGGCCAGGAAATCGTCGCGCGCATGCAGTACCTGGGCAAACTCAAACGCCGCTTGTATCGTCTGACCCTGGATGCCAGCGCACTGCCCGGCCCCGGCACACCGCTGTTTTCCCCCTCCCATGGCAGCTCCATCGGCGAAGTGGTCCTGGCGGCCAACGCGGAACAACACATTGAACTGCTGGCCGTGCTGCAAGCCGAAGCCGCTGAGGGTGGGGATATTCATCTTGGCACCTTGGAAGGACCGGCCCTGAACTTGCTCGACCTGCCTTATTCACTGGATCGCGACCTCGAAATCCAGCGTTAACCGCCGCATTTGTTGCAATACCCTAGAGAAACAAAATGAGAGATCTGGCGGAAAAGGTCCAACAGGATTTGGTTGAGGCCATCGATAACGATGACCTGGTTTTGCCAACATTACCGGAAGTGGCCATGCAGATTCGCAAGGCCGCTGAAGACCCGGAAATCAGTGTCAGTACCCTGAGCAAGGTGATCGGCCGCGATACGGCGTTATCGGCGCGCCTGATTAAAGTGGTCAATAGCCCGCTGCTGCGCGCGACTCAAGAAGTGAACGACCTGCACACGGCGATCACACGGCTGGGCGTCAACTACAGCAGCAATCTGGCGATTGGCCTGGTGATGGAACAGATTTTCAATGCCCGCTCCGAGGTGGTGCAACAGAAGATGCGCGATGTCTGGCGCAAAAGCCTGGAGATCGCAGGGGTCAGCTATGCACTGTGCCGCCACTACACACAACTCAAACCCGACCAGGCAGCCCTCGGTGGTCTGGTGCATCAAATCGGCGTGTTGCCGATTCTGACGTACGCCGAAGATCACTATGAACTGTTGTCTGATTCGGTCAGCCTCAACCATGTGATCGACCGCATTCATCCGTTGATCGGCGAGAAACTGCTCAGGGTCTGGGAGTTTCCGGAGAAACTGGTGAAGGTGCCCGGGCAATACCTCGACTTCAAGCGTGAGTCTGAGCGGGTTGATTATGTCGATCTGGTGCAGGTGGCCAGTCTGTATTGCCACAAGGACAGTGACCATCCGCTGGCCCGAATCGATTTGTTCAACGTACCGTCGTTCAAGAAGCTGGGGATCGACCCGCAGAACGAGGCGATGTGCAAAAACCTGGAAGAATCGCGGTCGATGTTTTACTAGTCAAACCGCAGCGCCCCCTTCGCGAGCAAGCCCGCTCCCACATTTAACCGAGCTCCTCTTGGAGAAATGCGGTCGAATGTGGGAGCGGGCTTGCTCGCGAAGAGGCCAGTCCAGACAACACAAAAACTACCCGGCCACAAAACTCACCCGAACCTTCAACCCCGCCGTCTCTCCATCGTGCAAGCTGATCTGCGCCAGATGCGCGCGGCAGATTTCGCCAACAATCGCCAGGCCCAGCCCCGACCCGGCCACCTGCTGGTTACGCCGGTAAAAGCGCTCAAATACTCGGTCTCGCTCATCAACCGGAATCCCCGGCCCATCATCTTCAACTTCCAGAACCGCCGGTGCAGTGACCCGCAGAATCACATTGCCGCCGGACGGCGTATGGGCCAGTGCGTTATCCACCAGATTACTCAGCAGTTCGTTCAACAGCGTGGGCTCGCCGCGCAGCCACACCGGCTCGTCCGCCTCCAGCGCCAGGGCAACGCCGCGTGCATGGGCCAGCGGCGCCATGGCCATGCCCAACTCGCGCGCCAACTGGCTCAAATCCAGCAACTGCGCACCGCCCTCAGCAATGGCCCGGGCACCGTTTTCGACCCGTGCCATCGACAGCAGTTGATTCGCCAGATGCGTCAATCTATCCGTGCCCTGAGCAGCGATTTCCAGTGTGCTGCGCCAGGTTTCGGGCTCACTTGCCCGCAGGCCAAGCTCAAGTCGGGCCTTGAGCGCCGCCAACGGCGTACGCAATTCATGGGCAGCATCGGCGATGAACTGAGCTTGCCGTTCGAATTGCTCGCGCAACCGCTCGGTAAAATGATTGAGCGCGCGTACCAGCGGCCACAATTCGTGTTGCACTTCCACCAACGGCAACGGCCGCAGATCATCCGACTGGCGCTCTTCTACTGCCGTTCGCAAGCGTTCCAGAGGACGCAATGYCGCACTCACGGCAAACCACACCAACAGCAGCGCGCCAATCGCCAGCATGCCCAACCGCAGCAACGTATCCGCCGCCAGGCTGCGCGCCATGCTGACTCGCGCTTCATCGGTTTCCGCGACACGAATTTCCGCCATGCCGTTCATATTCGGTTCGCTCACCGGCTTGAGCAGGCTGACCACCCGCACGTTCTGCCCGCGATACGTGGCGTTGTAGAAACGCGCGAGCGCCGGATAGTCATCGGTGCGCGGCGTTCCTGGCGGTGGAGCTGGAAGGTTTTCGTAACCGGAAATCAAATTCTGGTGGATGTCATTCACCAGATAAAAAATTCGCCCCGCACTGTCGTAGGCAAACGTATCCAGCGCCACATAAGGCACGTCGGCACTGAGCGTGCCGTCACGCTGGGAGACACCCGCCGCGATGGTTCGAGCCGACGCCAGCAAGGTGCGGTCATAGGCGGTGTCGGCCGCTTCGCGACCGTTCCAGTACGCGCTCAAACCGCTGGCCAGCATTAATACCACCAACAATAGCGCGAGGTTCCACAGCAACCGCCAGCGCAGGCTGCTGGGCTTATGCATCGCGACTTTCCAGCAAATAGCCAAGCCCACGGAAGGTCACGATAGCGACAGGTTGCCCATCGAGTTTTTTGCGCAAGCGATGCACGTAGATTTCGATGGCGTCGGGGCTGGCCTCTTCGTCCAGACCGAACACTTGGGAGGCCAGTTGCTCTTTGCTCATCACCCGCCCAGGGCGGGCGATCAACGCCTCGAGAACGGCCTGTTCGCGCGAGGTCAGGGTCAGCAATTCTTCACCGAGGGTGAAGCGCCGGGTATCCAAGTCATAGGCCAGTACGCCGCAACGCTGCTGACGTTCACCGCCCAGCACACTGCGGCGCAACAAGGCTTTGACCCGCGCTTCGAGTTCGGTCAGTTCAAAGGGTTTGGCAAGGTAATCGTCAGCGCCGAGGTTGAGGCCATGGACCCGATCCTTAACGTCGCTGCGAGCGGTCAACATCAATACCGGAAGGTTTTTCCCCCGGGAGCGCAAACGCGCGAGCACTTCAAAACCGTCCATGCGCGGCAGGCCGACATCGAGAATGGCCATGGCGTATTCCTCGCTGCTCAAGGCCAGGTCTGCAGCCACGCCGTCGTGCAGCACGTCCACCGTCAGCCCGGTGCTCTTGAGTGCCTGGGCGACACTTTCGGCCAGCTGCAAATGGTCTTCGACGAGCAGAACACGCATGGATCTTTACCTCATTCAGGGGATGGTCGACGCCATTCTTTGACGCGGAGTTTACAGCCGCATCTGCGGCTGTGAAGCCCGAAAACCGTGAAAGCCCACTGAAAGGTTAGCGAAAGGTTGGCCGGTTAGAGTCCGCCTACGGAGGGTTTCGAATGCCGCCCCTCCAATAGTGCTTAGAAATGTAGCTCCCGAAAAACGCCATGACGCGTTTTCGTCAATAAGAACAATAAATGAGGTACTGCACCTTGCTGCCCATACAGCTTCAGGCTTGTCCACCCCACCCTTTCTCCAGAATCCCGTCGTTGATGCCTGCCAGCGCCGTTGCCGGCTGCACGACGCGAAACCGCCGCACCTGAAACATCCCCAAAAACAAAAACTCCCATGGAGACAATAATGAATCGATCCCTGCGCCGTTTCGCCCTCGCCGCCAGCTGCATGCTGTTCGCCGGTCAATTGATGGCCGAACCCAAACGTCCGGAATGCATCGCCCCGGCCTCCCCGGGCGGTGGTTTTGACCTCACCTGCAAACTGGCGCAGAGCGCGCTGGTCAACGAAAAGCTACTGACCAAACCGATGCGCGTAACCTACATGCCCGGCGGTGTCGGCGCGGTGGCGTACAACGCGGTGGTCGCTCAGCGCCCTGCCGACGCTGGCACGCTGGTGGCCTGGTCCAGCGGTTCGTTGCTGAACCTGGCCCAAGGCAAATTCGGGCGTTTCGATGAAAACAACGTGCGCTGGCTGGCCGCTGTCGGCACCAGCTATGGCGCCATCGCAGTGAAAAGCGATTCGCCTTACAAGACCCTCGACGATCTGGTCAAGGCATTGAAAGAAGACCCGAGCAAAGTGGTGATCGGTTCCGGCGGCACCGTCGGCAGCCAGGACTGGATGCAAACCGCTCTGATCGCCAAGGCCGCCGGGATCAACCCGCGTGACCTGCGTTACGTCGCCCTCGAAGGCGGTGGTGAAATCGCCACCGCGCTGCTCGGCGGGCACATTCAGGTCGGCAGCACCGACATCTCCGACTCCATGCCACACATCCAGAGCGGTGACATGCGCCTGCTGGCGGTGTTTTCCGAGAAGCGTCTGGACGAGCCGGAAATGAAAGACATCCCGACCGCCAAAGAGCAAGGCTACGACATTGTCTGGCCGGTGGTTCGCGGCTTCTACCTCGGGCCAAAGGTCAGCGACGAAGACTACGCATGGTGGAAAGACGCCTTCGACAAACTGCTGGCGTCCGAAGACTTCGCCAAGCTGCGCGATCAGCGTGAACTGTTCCCATTCGCCATGACCGGGCCGGAGCTGGACACCTACGTGAAGAAGCAGGTGGCGGACTACAAAGTGCTGGCCAAAGAGTTCGGCCTGATCCAGTGATCGTCTCTATCTAGCGGCTGCGGTCTCGTAATTCGAGGCCGCAGCACAGGAGTTTCCCATGCTCTTACAACGCATTTTTGCTTCGGTGCTGTTGCTCGCCTGTGTTGGCCTGGCGCTGATGGCCTGGCCGTATCAAGCGGCTTTTTCCTACGAACCGGTGGGGCCTCGGGCCTTTCCGCTGCTGATGCTCGGGCTGATGGGCTTGGCGCTGTTGTACATGGTGTTTCGTCCCGCACCAATCAAGCACGATGCTGACGAACCGCCGCTGGACCGCGAAACCCTGACCAAAATCGGCCTGTGCGTGGTGCTGTTGCTGGTGTTTGCCGGCACCTTCGAACCCCTTGGTTTTATCACCGCCAGCATCCTGATCGGCATTCCAATGGCGCGCCTGTATGGCGGTCGCTGGGTGCCCAGCATTGTGATCATCACGCTAATGGCCGTCGGCCTTTATCTGCTGTTCGACAAGTTGATGGACGTGCCGCTGCCCTTGGGTGTGCTCGACGTTCTGGAGAACTGATATGGATACGCTTGGCTATTTGGGTCAGGGTTTCGGCGTCGCGCTGAGCCCGTACAACCTGGTGACCGCCTTGTGCGGCACCCTGATCGGCACCGTAGTCGGCCTGCTGCCGGGCCTGGGCCCGATCAATGGCGTGGCATTGTTGATCCCGATCGCATTCGCCCTCGGCCTGCCGCCGGAGTCGGCACTGATCCTGCTGGCGGCGGTGTACCTGGGTTGCGAATACGGCGGGCGGATCAGTTCGATCCTGCTGAACATTCCTGGTGAAGCTTCTACCGTCATGACCACACTCGATGGTTACCCGATGGCCCGCAAAGGCCTGGCCGGTGTCGCGCTGTCGTTGTCGGCGTGGAGCTCGTTCATCGGTGCGTTCATCGCCACCTGCGGCATGGTGCTGTTCGCCCCGCTGCTGGCGAAATGGGCGATAGCCTTTGGCCCGGCGGAATATTTCGTGCTGATGGTGTTCGCCATTGTCTGCCTGGGCGGCATGGCCGGTGATCGACCGCTGAAAACCTTTATTGCGGCGTTGATCGGCCTGTTTCTGTCGAGCGTCGGGATCGATGCCAACAGCGGCGTTTACCGCTTCACCGGGGACAACATCCACCTGACCGACGGCATTCAATTCGTAGTGTTGGTGCTGGGTCTATTCTCCATCAGTGAAATTCTCCTGCTGCTGGAAAAAACCCATCATGGTCAGGAAGCCGTGAAAGCCACTGGCCGCATGATGTTCAACTTCAAGGAAGCCTCGGCGGTGTTCGTGGTGAACCTGCGTTGTGGTGTGCTGGGCTTCATCATGGGCGTGTTGCCGGGAGCCGGCGCGACCCTCGCCAGCGCCGTGGCCTACATGACCGAAAAACGTATCGCCGGCGCCAAAGGCACGTTCGGCCAAGGCGACATGCGCGGACTCGCGGCACCGGAAACCGCCATCGGCGGCGCAGCGTGCGGCGCACTGGTGCCGATGCTGACCCTCGGTGTTCCCGGCTCGGGCACCACGGCAGTGATGATCGGTGCGCTGTCGCTGTACAACATCACGCCGGGGCCGCTGCTGTTCCAACAGCAACCCGACATCGTCTGGGGCCTGATCGCCTCGTTGTTCATCGCCAACATCATGCTGGTGATCCTCAACATCCCGATGATCCGCATTTTCACCCGCATCCTCGCCGTGCCGAACTGGGCATTGGTACCGGTGATCGCGATCATCACCGGGATCGGCGTCTACGCGGTGCACGCCACCACGTTCGACCTGTTCCTGATGATCGGCATTGGCATCTTCGGCTACATCCTGCGCAAGCTGGACTTCCCGTTGTCGCCGATTTTGCTGGGCTTCATCCTCGGCGGCCTGATGGAACAAAACCTGCGTCGCGCGCTGTCGATTTCCAACGGTGCACTGGAAATCCTCTGGTCCAGCCCGATCACCTTCGGCTGCTGGGTACTGACCGCGATCATGCTGCTGATGCCATTGCTGCGGATCTGGCGCAAACGTTCGGCCACTCAACGCGCTATCGCCGATGTCTGATCGAATACCGTTCAAAGCCTGGTGGGGAACACCGCTGGTCGGTCTGCTGGGCGGTTACCTCGCCAGCCAGATCGGCTGGCCGCTGCCGTGGATGGTCGGCTCGTTGCTGGCGATCATCCTCGTGCGCTGCCTGACCCCTTGGCAATTGGCGGAAATCCCTGGCGGGCGCAAGTGCGGCCAGTGGATTGTGGGAATCGGTATCGGCCTGCACTTCACCCCGGTAGTGATGGAGCAGGTGTTGGGGCATTTTGGTCTGATCTTCTTCGGTGCGTTGGTCACCAGCCTGTCGGCCGTAGTCGGCGTCTGGTTGATGCGCCGTACCGGCGAGGATCGCGCCACTGCATTTTTTTCCAGCATGCCGGGTGGCTCCGGGGAGATGGTCAACCTCGGCGCGCGCAACGGTGCGGTGCTCAGCCGTGTGGCGGCGGGGCAAAGTCTGCGGGTGCTGGTGGTGGTGTTGTGTGTACCGGCAGCCTTCAAGTATTTGCTGGGTGACGGCGCACCGGTTGTGCACGCCACCGCCGTTGATTGGCGCTGGCTGGCTCTGTTATTCCCGGCAGGCGCCTTGATGGCGTGGCTCTGGGAACGTCTGCGTCAGCCGAATCCGTGGCTGTTTGGGCCTTTGCTGGTGAGTGCGGTAGTGAGCATCGGTTGGGATTTGCACATTGGTTTGCCCAATGGCGGCAGCCAGATCGGCCAATGGCTGATTGGCAGCGGTCTGGGCTGTCACTTCAACCGCCAGTTTTTCCGGCGTGCGCCTTCATTCATGGGCCGGACCTTGATCGGCACGATGTTGACCATGTTGATCGCCACGCTGGCGGCATTGGGGTTGAGTGCGTTGACGCATCTGGATTTGCGTTCGCTGACGTTAGGCATGATGCCCGGCGGGATTGCGGAAATGAGCCTGACGGCGGAGACGCTGCAGTTATCGGTGCCGCTGGTGACGGCGATGCAGGTGATGCGGTTGCTGTTCGTGCTGTTTCTGGCGGAGCCGTTGTTCAAGTATTGGAATCGGGTGCCGGATTAGGCGACAGACCGAGTCGCCAACTTCGCGAGCAAGCCCGCTCCCACATTTGATCTCTGCTGTACACAAAACCGTGTCCACTGGAGATCAAATGTGGGAGCGGGCTTGCTCGCGAAGAGGCCCTCACTGCCAACGATCAAACCGGCGGCAATCGCCACTCAATCGGCGTCTCACCATTCTGCTCAAGAAACTTGTTGGTCCGGCTGAAGTGCCCGCATCCCAGGAAACCGCGATACGCGGACAACGGCGACGGATGCACTGACGTCAGCACCAGGTGTTTGGTCGCGTCGATCAGTTTCTGCTTGCTCTGGGCATGCGCGCCCCACAGCATAAACACCAGATGCGGCTGCTGCTGGCTGACGACCTCAATGATCCGGTCCGTGAAAAACTGCCAGCCCTTGTCCTTGTGCGCATTGGCATTGGCGCGCTCGACGGTCATGGTGGTATTGAGCATCAGCACGCCCTGGTCGGCCCAACTCTGCAAATAGCCATGGTTGGGAATATCGATGTTCAGGTCGCGTTTCAACTCTTTATAGATGTTCACCAGTGACGGCGGCGCCGGCACGCCCGGTTGCACCGAGAAGCACAACCCATGGGCCTGGCCCGGGCCGTGGTAAGGATCCTGACCGAGGATGACGACCTTGACCTTGTCCAGCGGCGTGGAGTTGAGCGCGTTGAAAATCATCGGGCCCGGTGGATAGATCTCTTTGCCTGCCGCACGCTCCTGTTGCAGGAAATCACGCAACTCTGCCATGTAGGGCTGGTCGAATTCGGCACGCAGTGCCTCCTTCCAGCTCGGTTCGAGTTTGATACGGTCGTCAGCAGTCATGGTTACATCCGGCAAAAACAATGGGGCGAACCCTAGGAAAGCCCATCACGCTTGTCAATTGATCTGTCGCACATCCGGCACTTTCCTGTACAGCGATCATACTGAACGCTCAAATTCCCGATCGAGGTCACGATGAATCTGCACTTCGAAGAACTCACCGGCACCGACGGCGCGCGCATCGGCATCGCCAGCCTCGATGCCGAAAAGTCCCTCAATGCCCTGTCCCTGCCGATGATCAACGCCCTGCGTGATCAAATGGACGCCTGGGCCAAGGACCCGCAAATCGTCTGCGTGTTGCTGCGCGGCAACGGCGCCAAGGCCTTCTGTGCCGGCGGTGAAGTACGCAGCCTGGTGGAAGCCTGTCGCGCTCATCCCGGGGAGGTACCGCCGTTGGCCGCGCACTTCTTTGCGGCGGAATACCGCCTGGACTTCAAGCTGCACACCTACCCGAAACCGTTGATCTGCTGGGGTCACGGTTATGTGCTCGGCGGCGGGATGGGGTTGTTGCAAGGCGCGAGTATCCGGATTGTCACGCCAAGCACCCGGCTGGCGATGCCTGAAATCAGCATTGGCCTGTACCCGGACGTTGGCGCCAGTTGGTTTCTGTCGCGACTGCCCGGCAAGCTCGGGCTGTTTCTGGGCCTGACCGGCGCTCATATGAACGGGCGCGATGCAATCGACCTGGACCTGGCCRACCGCTTCCTGCTCGATGAACAACAGGAGGAACTGATCGAAGGATTGCTGCAACTGAACTGGCAGGAACAAACCCCAATGCAACTCAACAGTTTGCTCAAGGCCTTGCAGCAGGAAGCCATCGCGCAAATGCCCGAAGCCCAGTGGCTGCCAAGACGCCAGCACATCGACGAACTGCTGGATGTCAGTGATGTGAGTTGCGCCTGGAAGGCCATCAGCCTGCAACGCGACAACACCGACTTGCTACTCAGTCGTGCCGCAAAAACCATGAGCGAAGGCTCGCCGCTGACCGCGCATCTGGTCTGGGAGCAAATCGCTCGGGCCCGGCACTTGTCGCTGGCTCAGGTTTTTCAGATGGAATACACCCTGAGCCTCAATTGCTGCCGTCATCCGGAATTCAGCGAGGGTGTGCGGGCGCGGTTAATCGACAAAGATCAGAAACCGCACTGGCACTGGCCAGACATCAACAACGTGCCGGATGCGGTGGTGGATGCGCACTTTCAGAAGGCTTGGGAGGGTCGGCATCCATTAGCGGATTTGTCGGAGTACTGAACGAAAATGAGGGAGCGAGACCGGCAAGCCGGTCTCGCTCCCACAGGTATTTGTCTAGCTCAAATTACCGGTGTCCGCCTCGGCCGTTGTGGCCTTGACTGTAGTGACCTTGACCATTTTGGTTGCCTTGGCTGTTGTGGTTGCCGCGCCCGCTGTGTTTGTAGTTGCGTCCACCACTGCGGTAGTCATTGTTCCAGCCACTTCGGTTATTACCGTCCCACCCGTGACTCTGATGAGCTCGGTAATTGCTCCGCGACGGGTAATAACGCGGTGCCGGCTGATAAACCCTTGGCTGATAGTAATAGCGCGGTGTCGGCTGGTAATACCGCGCTGGCGGTGAGTAATACCGGGGCGGCGGTGAGTAATAACCCCCGCCTCCTGAATAGTAGGATCCGCCACCGGCGTAATAGGTGGGCGCTGGCGAGGTATAGACCTCGGAACTGTAGTAGCTGGCTCCTCCATCGGAATAGGGCACGCACGCACCAAGAGACAGTCCCGATAGAGCAATCAGAAGAATTTGGCAGAGCTGTTTTCGACAGAGCATGGCGGCCTCCTGGACCGCGAGTGAGCTACACCAGCGACGCTGGCGAGCGGCAGTCAATTATTCGGTGACTGTCGAAAGATCAGACATCGTTTTCGAAATCTGGTGCGGCCATGAAACAGCTTGAAACATCTGCCCGATGAAAGGTTTTTCATCTATTCACGCGCTGATTAGTGGTGTCCGTGGTGATATCCACCGCCGTAATAACGCGGTCCGTGGCCCCCGTAATAACGGTAGCGATAGCCCCCGTAATACCGTGGACCGTCATAGCCACCGTAGTAGTAAGGCGAGTTATAACCAGGATAGTAATAACCGGGGTAGTAATAAGATCCGCCGTACGCGTCGTAAGGGCCCGCATAGTAATAGCAACCAGACACCCCCAAACCAAACAATACAATAAACACAATTCGATGCAGCATGACGGCCTCCGAAAAGACCTGGGGACTTCAGCTGACAACGGTCGGCTGACATTGCTTTTGACCTGAAAAACGGCATCGAGTGCTGGGCCGCAAACACCTCCGGATCAGCGGCCAAACCGTCCCATTGCGGTGCAGCCGCGCACCATCACAAGGCAACCGCACTCCCCTCCCGACGTAACCATCGCGTCGTACCCCACGCTAGAGCCTTCAAGCTGACTTGGCACGTCTCTCGCTTTAGTAAAAGCGTGCAGGAGTTCATCACAGGTTCGCGGCACCACAATTTGCAATGGCTGACTAGGGTTCCGGCTCGCTTAGGCGAGTGGCTGGTCCGAGAGTTGGCGACCTCCAGTTGAGGTTACACGGCGGGACAAAAGCCCGGGAGACAAGCCACCGTTCGCGGTGCCGCGTTGACTCCTGCTCGCCCCTGATCAACTGGAGAACCACCCATGTCCCAGCTTCGTCTACCCACCCTGCTCGCCGCTGCGTTCGCAGCCTTCGTAAGCTTCTCGACCCAGGCCGCCCAAAAAGACCATTTCAGCGTCTGCTGGACCATCTACGCCGGCTGGATGCCTTGGGAATACGCTGGTAGCCAAGGCATCGTCGACAAATGGGCGAAGAAGTACGGCATCAAGATTGATGTGGTGCAGCTCAACGACTACGTCGAATCGATCAATCAATACACCGCTGGCCAGTTCGACGGTTGCACCATGACCAACATGGACGCGCTGACCATTCCGGCCGCTGGCGGCGTCGACAGCACCGCGCTGATCGTCAGCGATTTCTCCAACGGCAACGACGGCATCGTGCTCAAGGGCGATGGCAAGAAAGTCACCGACCTCAAAGGCATGGACGTCAACCTCGTGGAGCTGTCGGTTTCCCATTACCTGCTGGCCCGTGCGCTGGACTCGGTCGACCTCAGCGAAAAAGATCTGAAAGTGGTCAACACCTCCGACGCCGACATCTCGGCCGCCTTCAACACCGACCAGGTCAACGCGGTCACTACCTGGAACCCGATGCTCTCGGACATCAAGGCCAAGCCCGCCGTCACCGAAGTCTTCAACTCCAGCCAGATCCCCGGCGAAATCATGGACATGATGGTGGTCAACAGCGCCACCCTCAAAGACAACCCGGCCCTGGGCAAAGCGCTGACCGGTGCCTGGTTCGAAGTGGTCGAATTGATGAACGCAAAAAACGCCGCCAGCAAAGCCGCGCTCGAACACATGGCCAAGGCCTCGGGCACTGACCTGGCGGGTTTCCAGGCACAACTCGACACCACCAAATTGTTCGCCACGCCCAAAGAAGCCCTGGACTTCTCCACTAGCAAGCAACTGCCGGCAACCATGCGCAAAGTGGCCGAGTTTTCGTTCCAGCACGGCTTGCTCGGTGAAGGCGCCAAGGACACCAGCGCCGTCGGCATGGCGTTCGCCAATGGCGTGACCAGCGGCGACACCTCCAACCTCAAGCTGCGCTTCGACCCGACCTTCGTGCAGATGGCTGCCGACGCCAAGCTGTAAACAGGAGGAGCTGGCCATGCGCCTGATCAATCGCCACCCGGATCGCCCGAGTCGCCTGTTGCTGGTGATCCTGCCGTTCGCCCTGGTGCTGTTCGCCTACTTCATGGGCTCGGCCGAGCGACTGGCAGACAACCCCAACGACAAGCTGCTGCCGAGCGCCGTTCAGATGACCGACGCGGTGAAACGCCTGGCCTTCGTCGCCGACACCCGCACCGGTGAATACCTGCTGTGGCAGGACAGCGCTTCGAGCTTGCGCCGCCTGGCCATCGGTCTCGGAATCAGCGCATTGACGGCGCTGTGCCTGGGCATGGCGGCGGGCACTCTGCCGCTGTTTGGCGCGCCGCTATCCCCGCTGCTGACGGTGCTGTCGATGGTGCCGCCGCTGGCGATCCTGCCGATTCTGTTCATCGTGTTCGGTCTTGGGGAATTGTCGAAAGTGATGCTGATCGTGATTGGCATCACCCCGGTCCTGGCCCGTGATCTGGAACAACGCACCCGGGAAATTCCCGTCGAGTTGCTGATCAAGGCCCAGACCCTCGGCGCCTCGACCTGGACCCTGATGCTGCGCGTGGTACTGCCGCAACTGCTGCCGCGTTTGCTGATTTCGCTGCGGTTGATGCTTGGTTCAGCGTGGCTGTTCCTGATCGCCGCTGAAGCCATTGCCTCGACCGACGGCCTCGGCTATCGGATCTTCCTCGTGCGTCGTTACCTGGCAATGGACGTGATCCTGCCGTACGTGGTGTGGATCACCCTCCTCGCCTGGCTAATGGACTGGGGCCTCAAGCGCCTGACCCAACGTGCGTTCCCTTGGTATGAAGGAGCCCGCGCATGAGCTTCATCACGGTGAAAAACGTCTGGCAGCAATACGGCGATCAGGTGGTGCTCGAAGGCCTGAACCTGAACGTCAACGAGGGTGAGTTCTGCACCCTCGTCGGCGCCTCCGGTTGCGGCAAATCGACCTTCCTGCGCTTGTTGCTCGGCCAGGAACGCGCCAGTCGCGGCGAGATTCTGCTCGACGGTCAGGCGTTGGCTGGCGAGCCGGATTCGAGCCGTGGCGTGGTGTTCCAGCGCTACTCGGTGTTCCCGCATTTGACGGTGCTGGACAACGTCGCCCTCGGCCTTGAATTGCCGCGTTCGCCACTGCTCGGACGCCTGTTCGGCAGTGCCAAGCGTGATGCGCGGGAACAGGCTTCGGTGTTGCTGCACAAAGTAGGCCTCGGCCATTCGCTGGACAAGTACCCGGCGCAACTTTCCGGCGGCATGCAACAACGGCTGGCCATCGCTCAGGCGCTGATCATGAAACCCCGGGTGTTGCTGCTCGACGAACCGTTTGGCGCGCTCGACCCGGGTATCCGCAAAGACATGCACGCCTTGCTCCTGGAGTTGTGGCGCGAGACTCAACTGACGGTATTCATGGTCACCCACGACCTGTCCGAAGGGTTCAGCCTCGGCACGCGCCTGCTGGTTTTCGACAAGGTCCGAGTCGACCCGCACGCCCCCGGCGCCTATGGCGCACGCATTACTTACGACATCCCTTTGAACAGCGACCGCCGCACCACCCGTGCCACCGTCGACGCCCTGCCGCTGCCACTGGCAGGCACGCTTCGTATCGCTTAGAGGAATATGGAAATGACTGATTCGACCCAGCTGTTCACACCCTTCGCCGAAGAATTGCTGCCCGGTGGCGGCCATCGTTCGTTTGTGCTCAAACGCGGCCAATTGCTGCGCCTGACCGACCTGCGTGGCGGTGCCAACGTCAGCCTGACGCTGCTCAACGCCAATGAAAAAACCGAACGCCTGAACCTGCCCGACAGCCTCAAATGCCAACACACCGCCAAGCTCACCAGCGGCCATTGCCTGTACTCGGACATGGGTCGCGTACTGGCGGCGATCACTGCCGACACCTGCGGATGGAGCGACAGCCTCGGCGGTGTGCTGTGTGCTGAGGAGGTCGCGGAAAAATACGGCGCCGGTCGCTATCAGGAACTGCGCAACGGCTTCTTCCGCAACGGCACCGACAACCTGTTGGTGGAACTGGGCAAGTGGGGGCTGGGCCTGTCGGATTTGCTGATGACCCTCAACCTGTTCAGCCGGGTGGACGTCGACGAAGCCGGACGCTTCCACTTCGTCGAAGGCAATTCCAGGGCCGGCGATTACATCGAGTTGTACGCACCGATGGACACGCTGGTGGTGCTCACCGCGTTGCAACACCCGATGGACCCATCACCTGAATATGCACCGAAACCCCTGAAGCTCAGCTGGATGAACGCCGACGTCAGCGTCGCCGAACACTGCCGCACTTCGCGCCCGGAAAACGAGCGAGGGTTCATCAACACTGACCGCCTGTTCGCCTGAGGATCGTTGCCATGTCACTCGCTATCGCCACCGCTCATCAACAGCCGGAAACCGCGATCTACCGCGCCACCATCCCCGCCGGCGAACCCTGGCTGATGGAGGTCAAGGCCGGCCAGACCTTGCGCATCCTCGACCTGGAGGGCAATCAAGCGGTCGACACCTTGTTCTACAGCGTCGCCAATCCAAAGGAACGCTACGACGTGCAGCGCACCTTACGCCGGCAAAACAGCGTCTACCTGAGCACCGGCAGCGTCCTGTATTCCAACCTCGGCAAACCGATGTTGACCATCGTCGCCGACACCTGCGGCCGTCACGACACCCTCGGCGGCGCCTGTGCGCAAGAGAGTAATACCGTGCGCTACGCCCTGGAAAAACGCTACATGCACAGCTGCCGCGACAACTACCTGCGCGCCTGCGTCCACGACGGGCGACTGGGCAAGGGCGACATCGGGCCGAACATCAATTTCTTCATGAATGTGCCGGTCACGGCGGACGGCGGATTGACCTTTGAAGACGGCATTTCGGCACCCGGCAAATACGTCGACTTACGGGCCGAGATGGACGTGATCGTACTGATCTCCAACTGCCCGCAATTGAACAATCCGTGCAACGCCTACAACCCGACACCGGCGGAGTTATTGGTATGGAACTGAAAATCGCGCGATTGCGACGTTGGTTGTTCGCCCTGTGCCAGGCGCGCTCAGGCCAGTGCCTGAAAAAGTGAATCCACCTTAAATCCAGTGTGGGAGCGAGCCTGCTCGCGATGGCGGCGTATCAGTCGGCATCAATTGTGGATGTGCTGACGCCATCGCGAGCWGGCTCGCTCCCACAGGGGTTCTGTGGTGTTTTGAAGTGAACTGTTTTTTCATCCGGGACGGCCCGGGTGCATCTCGAAAAACTGCGGGACGGCCCGCATCCCAGGTCGAGGCTGATGCGCTATCGCCTCCGGGGGTTATGCCATGTTCGAAAAAGTCCTGATTGCCAACCGTGGCGCCATTGCCTGCCGCATCCTGCGAACCCTGGGTGAATTGCAGGTCAAGGGCGTTGCCGTGTACTCCGAAGCCGATGCGGCCAGCCTGCACATTCTGCAAGCCGACGAAGCCCACAGCCTCGGTGAAGGCGCGGCCGTCGGCACCTATCTGGCGGTCGACAAGATCCTCGCCATCGCCAAAGCCACAGGTGCCACGGCGATCCATCCCGGCTACGGTTTCCTCTCGGAAAACGCCGCGTTCGCTGAAGCGTGCGAAGCCGCCAACATCGCCTTCATCGGTCCCACGGCCGAACAGTTGCGCGTGTTCGGCCTCAAGCACACAGCACGCGCCTTGGCCAAGCAACATGGCGTGCCAATGCTCGAAGGCACCGAACTGCTGGACAGCCTCGACGCAGCGCTGATCGCCGGTGAACAGGTCGGCTACCCGGTGATGCTCAAAAGCACCGCCGGTGGTGGCGGTATCGGCATGCGCGTGTGCCGCAGCGCGACCGAGTTGAGCGAGTCTTTTGAAGCCGTGAAGCGCCTCGGCCAGAACAACTTCAGCGATGCAGGCGTGTTCATCGAAAAGTACATCCAGCGCGCG
This sequence comes from Pseudomonas sp. P5_B2, assembly GCF_056400445.1. Classification (NCBI taxonomy): domain Bacteria; kingdom Pseudomonadati; phylum Pseudomonadota; class Gammaproteobacteria; order Pseudomonadales; family Pseudomonadaceae; genus Pseudomonas; species Pseudomonas sp. P5_B2. The sequence continues at coordinate 58,171 of NZ_JBFULH010000003.1, forward strand.
CGGCATCTGGAGGTTCAGGTGTTCGGCGACGGCCGTGGCGAGGTGATTGCCCTCGGTGTGCGCGACTGCTCGGTACAACGGCGCAACCAAAAAGTCCTCGAGGAAACCCCGGCGCCAAACCTGCCCGAAGGCATGGCTGAGGAGCTGTGTGCGGCGGCGATCAAACTGGCAAAAGCGGTGAATTATCGCAGCGCCGGCACCGTGGAGTTTGTCTTTGACAGTGAAGATCAGCGCTTCTACTTTCTTGAAGTGAACACCCGCYTGCAGGTCGAACACGGCGTTACCGAACAAGTGTGGGGCGTCGATCTGGTGCGCTGGATGGTGGAACTCGCAGCCGGTGATTTGCCGCCACTGCGTGAGTTGAGCCAAGGGTTGAGAGCCGAAGGGCACGCGATTCAGGCACGCCTGTATGCCGAAGATCCGGGCCGCGATTTCCAGCCAAGTCCAGGTTTACTGACCGCCGTAAATTTCCCTGCCGCCAACGGCATCCAACTGCGCATCGACACCTGGGTCGAGGCCGGTTGCGAGATACCGCCGTACTTCGATCCGATGATCGCCAAGGTCATCAGCTGGGCACCGACCCGCGAAGAAGCACGCGCCGATTTGCATCAGGCATTGGCTGACAGTCAGCTCTATGGCGTGGAAACCAACCGCGATTACCTGCGGCAAATTCTGCTGGATGCGCCATTCGCCAGCGGCCAGCCGTGGACGCGCTGCCTGGAAGGTCTGGTCTATCAGGCCAACACTTTCGAAGTGCTCAGCGCCGGGACGCAAACCAGCGTTCAGGACTATCCGGGGCGCCTCGGCTATTGGGCGGTGGGTGTGCCGCCGTCGGGGCCGATGGACAGTCGCGCGCTGCGTCTGGGCAACCTTTTACTGGGTAACGAAGAAGGCGCCGCCGCGCTGGAAATCACCATGAGCGGGCCGTTGCTGCGCTTCAATTGTGATGCGGTGGTGGCGGTGACCGGGGCGGTTATTGCGCTGACGCTGAACGGTGAGACCATCGCGATGAATACGGCGCTGTTGGTGCCGGCGGGTGCCACGTTGAGCCTCGGCACGATGGCTGGTGCAGGCGCTCGCAGCTATCTGTGCGTGCGCGGTGGCTTGCAGGTTCCGGATTATCTGGGGAGCAAAAGCACCTTCACCCTCGGGCAGTTTGGCGGGCATGGCGGTCGTGCGTTGCGGGCGGGGGATGTGTTGCATGTGCCTGCTTTGATCGACCGTAGCGCTGGTGCGGAACTGCCTGAAATCGCTGAGTTGCCTGCCGTACGAACAATTCGCGTGATCTACGGCCCGCATGGTGCACCGGAATACTTCACCGAAAACTACATCGGCACGTTCTTCGCGACCCAGTGGGAAGTGCATTTCAATTCCAGTCGAACAGGTGTGCGACTGATCGGGCCGAAACCGGAATGGGTGCGGGCTGACGGGGGTGAAGCGGGACTGCATCCGTCGAACATTCATGACAATCCATACGCCATCGGTGCGGTGGATTTTACCGGTGACATGCCCGTGATCCTCGGCCCGGATGGCCCGAGCCTGGGCGGGTTTGTGTGCCCGGTGACGGTGATCGAGGCGGACCTTTGGCAGCTTGGGCAGCTCAAGGCTGGGGACAAAGTGCAGTTCCTCCCGGTCGATCTCAAGACCGCCCGCACCCTCGCCTTGAAATGGAATAAATGTGGGAGCGGCGGTGCGACGATGCGACTTGCTTGCGAAAGCGGTGTATCAGACACATCTATTTCGACTGACACGCCCTCTTCGCGAGCAAGCCCGCTCCCACAGGGGATCGTGTCGCCTGTTGTGTTGGATTTGGGTCAGGACGATACGCGGCTGGTAGCGAGGCTGTCGGGGGATACTCACCTTCTTCTCGAAATCGGCGCACCGGAACTTGATCTTGTTTTACGCTTCCGCGCCCACGCCCTCATGCAAGCGCTGGAAAGCAAACACCTGCACGGCGTAATCGACCTCACCCCCGGCATCCGCTCGCTGCAAGTGCACTACCAACCCGAACAATTGCCGTTGGCTGATCTGCTCGGCATCGTTGCTGGTGAATGGGACGCCGTGTGCGCCGCCAAAGACTTGCAAGTGCCCTCGCGCATCGTGCATTTGCCACTGTCCTGGGATGATCCGGCCTGCCAGTTGGCCATCGAAAAATACATGACCACCGTGCGCAAGGACGCACCGTGGTGCCCGAGCAATCTGGAGTTCATMCGCCGCATCAACGACCTGCCCAACCTCGACGAAGTGCAGCGCACGGTGTTCGACGCAAGTTACCTGGTGATGGGCCTTGGCGACGTTTACCTCGGTGCACCGGTCGCCACCCCGCTCGATCCGCGTCATCGCCTGGTGACCACCAAGTACAACCCGGCCCGCACCTGGACCGCCGAAAATTCAGTCGGCATCGGCGGCGCCTACATGTGCGTCTACGGCATGGAAGGCCCTGGCGGTTATCAATTTGTCGGGCGCACCTTGCAGATGTGGAACCGCTACCGAGAAGTGGCCGCGTTCGATGGCAAACCGTGGCTGCTGCGCTTCTTCGACCAGATCCGTTTCTACCCGGTGAGCGCCGATGAACTGCTGCGCATCCGCAAGGACTTCCCGCTCGGGCGTTTCGAGCTGAACATCGAACACAGCCAGTTGAACCTCGCGGATTACCAGGCATTCCTGACGAAGGAAGCCGAGACCATCGCCACGTTTCGCGATCAGCAACAAGGCGCGTTCAACGCCGAGCGCGAGCGCTGGATCGCCAGCGGCCAGGCGCATTTTGACAGCGAAGAACTGGTCCCGGAAGCGACCGAAGATGCAGCCCTCGTCAGCGGCGAAATGAGCGTCGACAGCCACATCGCCGGCAACCTCTGGCAGGTCCAAGTAGAAACCGGCAGCCGCGTGGCCGCCGGTGATGTGCTGGTGATTCTGGAGTCGATGAAGATGGAAATTCCGCTGCTGGCGCCGATGGCCGGCGTGGTGCGTGAGATTCGTGTGCAACCGGGCTCGGCGGTGCGCGCCGGACAACGCGTTGTGGTGCTGGAAGTCGACTGAACCCATTTCGAAAAGGATCAACCTCATGACCATCAATCTGCAACTCGACGCCCTGCGCAACGCTTACCTCGACGGCAGCATCACGCCTCGACAACTGCTGTCGAACCTGCGCGACAAAGCCGCCGCGCTGAACCCGGACTATCACCTGTTCATCCACTTGCTCAGTGTCGAAGAACTGGAACCGTACCTCGCCGCCCTCGACGGCCGCGACATCGACAGCCTGCCGCTGTACGGCGTGCCATTCGCGATCAAGGACAACATCGACCTGGCGGGCATTCCAACCACCGCGGCGTGTCCGGACTTTGCCTATGTGCCGAAGCAATCGGCGACCATCGTCGAGCAACTGCTGGCGCTGGGAGCGATCCCGTTGGGCAAGACCAATCTCGACCAGTTCGCCACCGGCCTCAATGGCAGCCGCTCGCCGTATGGCGCGTGCCCGAACAGCGTGTTGCCGGAATATCCGTCGGGCGGCTCCAGCGCCGGCTCTTCGTTGGCGGTAGCGTTGGGGGTGGCGAGTTTTTCATTGGGCACGGACACGGCGGGATCGGGACGAGTGCCAGCGGGTTTGAACAATCTGGTGGGACTGAAAGCCACCAAAGGTTTGTTCTCCACAGCGGGTGTGGTGCCGGCCTGCCGCACGCTGGATTGCGTGACGACCTTCACGGCGACGGCTCGCGAGGCCAGCCAATTGCTGGCGCTCACCGCGCACCTCGACCCACGCGATGAGTACAGCCGCAGCAACCCGCAGTGGAACGACGGCTCGGCATTCGGTACGCCGCGCCCATTCCGCTTCGGAGTGCCGCGCACGCAGGACCTGGAGTTTTTCGGTTGCCCTGAAGGCCCGCTGTTGTTCGGGGAGGCCATCGAACAGCTCAAGGCCTTGGGCGGTGAAGCCGTCGAACTGGATTTGTCGCCTTTTCTCGAAGCCGCCCGTTTGCTCTACGAAGGGCCATGGGTGGCCGAGCGCTACAGCGTGGCCGGGGAATTGATGGAGCAAAAACCTGAAGCCGTGCTGCCGGTGATTCAAGCGGTGCTGGCCAAGGCACCGGCGGTGACGGGCGTGCAAACCTTCCGCGCCCAGTACCGCCTGCAAGCCCTGAAGGCGCTGTGCGACAAGGCGCTGGAAGGGCTCGATTGYGTAGTCACGCCGACCATCGGCCGCCCGGTAACACTGGCACAGCTGGACGCCGAACCGGTGCTGCGCAATTCGGAACTGGGCTACTACACCAACTTCATGAACCTGCTCGATTACGCCGCCGTCGCCGTGCCTAGCGCTTTCATGGACAACGGCCTGCCATGGGGCGTGACACTGTTTGGTCGAGCGTTTACCGATCAGTATTTGCTGAGCGTGGCGGATGCATTCCAGCGCCAGCAAGGTCTGACTATACCGGCACCAACAACGGTTGCGCGCAACGACCGGGCGCGGCTGGTGGTGTGTGGCGCGCATCTGGACGGTTTGGCGCTGAACTGGCAATTGAAGCGGCGCGGGGCGCGGATGGTCGAGTCGACGTTCAGTTCGCCGGACTATCAACTGTATGCGTTGGCCGGTGGCCCACCGTTTCGTCCGGGGATGGTTCGGGTGAAGGATGGCGGTGTGGCGATTGCGGTAGAAGTTTGGGAATTGCCGAGCAGTGAATTGGGCTCGTTCCTGACCGGAATTCCGGCGCCGCTGGGGTTGGGCAAGGTGCACCTGGCAGATGGACGCTGGGAGAGCGGGTTTATCTGTGAGGCGTATGGGTTGGAGGGTGCGGTGGATATCAGTCATCTCGGTGGATGGCGTGCATACCTGCAATCCCGGACCTGAACACGCCCCCTCCTGCTCGCGAAGGCGTCAGCACATCCACCATTGATGTCGCCTGATACACCGCTTTCGCCAGCAGGCTCGCTCCCGCAGCGTCTAGCGCAATTGCGTCAGTTATTTTCCAGCAGTGCCGTTAGAATGCTCGTCATCCGGTCACTGCCAGGCAATCCGGCTGTCATCGCAATTGCGTGGAAATGACTCACTCGCGTTATGAGAATCCCTTTATGAACCGGCCTGAACTCTGCCCGGCCTGCGGCGCGTCCAACGACTGCACCCTGGCCGTCCCGCAAACCGCCGATCGCGCCTGTTGGTGCTACGGCGTCAGCATCGACCCGGCCGTGCTCAAAGCACTGCCGCCGGAACTGCGCGACAAATCCTGCCTGTGCCCACGCTGTGCGCAGGTCGAAGCGCAGCTGTAAGCACGCGCCCGGCCGATCACGTAAGATACGCGGCCCTTTTCCCTCCGATCCCTTGCCATGCGCGTTGACCGTTTCCTCAGCAACCTGCCGCGCTTTAACCGTAAGCAGGTTCGCCTGTTACTGGTCGAAAAGCGCGTGCGGATCGACGGAACAATCGTCAGCGACCCGCACGCCGAAGTGCTCGAATTCAGCCGCGTCGAAGTCAACGACGAGGTCCTGCAAGTCGGCAAGCCTGCACGCTATTTCATGCTGAATAAGCCGCCCGGCTGCGTCAGCGCCACCCGCGATCCGGAGCACCCGACGGTCCTCGACCTGATTGATGAACCGGACAAGGACGAGTTGCACATCGCCGGTCGCCTCGACTTCAACACCACCGGCCTGATGCTGATCACCAACGACGGCAGTTGGTCGCGACGCTTGACCCAACCGCAAACCAAACTGCCCAAGGTCTACTACGTCGAGACCGAACAGGACATCGGCCCGGCGTACGCGCTGAAATTCACTGAAGGGCTGTATTTCGCTTTCGAAGACCTCACCACTCAGCCTGCCGAGCTGGTGCTGCTGGGGCCGAAGTCGGCGCGCCTGAGCATCGTCGAAGGCCGCTATCACCAGGTGAAGCGCATGTTCGGCCACTTCAACAATAAGGTTTTGCGCCTGCACCGCGAGCGCATGGGGCCGCTGGTGCTCGATAACGCGCTAAAACCGGGCGAGTACCGCGCCTTGCGCACCGAAGAGATTCATTTGATCTAAGCAGGCGACCGCTCAGCAGAAGTTGTCGAACAATTTACCAATGGCTCTTGCACGAAGGCGTCTACCCTGCTTGAATCAGGTCGTCAGCCGAAATGTGACTGACGAGTCACCAACTACCTCTAAGAAACTTTTTGTCGGTTAGAGAACCCTCAGGTTCCGCTTCAGACCGACAGACTGCCCGCCAATAATAATACCCGTCGACCAGCTGTACCGGATCGACATGGGCTTCAAAATTCCAGGCGTATGCCTACCTGTCACAAAGCTCGTGCAATCTCATTTGCGCGCATACCCGCTTGCCAGGAGTCATATGACATGAGGCCAGAAATCGCTGTGCTGGATATACAGGGTCAGTATCGGGTCTACACGGAGTTCTATCGCGCAGACGCCGCAGAGAAGACCATCATCTTGGTCAACGGCTCGATGGCCACGACTGCGTCGTTTGCACAAACCGTGAAAAACCTACATCCGCAGTTCAATGTGGTCTGCTACGACCAGCCCTACGCGGGCAGGTCCAAAGCCCACAACCTGCATGAGAAATTGCTGACCAAGGAAGTCGAAGGGCAGATCCTCCTGGAGCTGATCGACCACTTCGGCGCCGAACACGTGCTGTCGTTTTCCTGGGGCGGCGCCGCGACCCTGGTCGCCCTCGCCCATCGTCCACGACGCATCGAAAAAGCCGTGATCAGCTCGTTCTCTCCGGAGATCAATGCGCACATGCTCGATTACCTCGAGCGCGGCGTCGATTACCTCGGCAGCCGGGACGGCGACCGGGTCGGCAACCTGGTGAACAGCACCATCGGCAAACACTTGCCGAGCCTGTTCAAGCGTTTCAACTACCGGCACGTCAGCAGCCTGGCCGATCATGAATACGGGCAGATGCACTTCCACATCAGCGACCTGCTGCACAGTGATCGCCAGTGCTTCCTCAAAGCCTCGGAGAAAATCAACGTGCCGGTGCTGTTCATGAATGGCGAATGGGACGAATACACCGCCGCCGATGGCGCGCGCTTATTCGCCAACCACGTTCAGAACGCCACCTTCACAACACTGGAAGCCACCGGCCACTTTCTCGACATGGAACACAAAGCCGCCTGCCGAGACAGCCGCAACGCCCTGCTGGGGTTCCTGACACCTTCGCAGCATGAGAGCCGAACGCGTTACCACTACGTCAAGGATCACCATGCACTGGCAATCTGAAACAGCGTCCTCGCGAGCAAGCCCCGCACTACAGTGTTGAATGCATTCCTGTAGGCGCGTGGCCTGCCCGCGAAAGACCGCCGCGCGGTCTCTGGCCTGTTTCACCTGCGCTAAAGTCATCCTGCGTAAAGAAAAACTTCATTTCCACGCGCACATCTGGTACAAAGTCAGCCGCTCTGAGCGGGTGTCGTATAATGGCATTACTCCAGCTTCCCAAGCTGATAACGAGGGTTCGATTCCCTTCACCCGCTCCAATCGAATTTGAGACTCACGTTGTTTTTTGACGGGGGATGCAGGTAAAAAAAACCGGACTTGATGTCCGGTTTTTTTATGTCTGGGGTTTGGTGAAATTGGGCGTGTGGGTAAATTAAGGTGTTCGCACAAAGTCGATGCTCTGTTAGCGTTTTTCTTGCGCCAATAATGGATGTCGTCAATGCAATTAGGGTTTCAGGGCCTCACGACCGCAATGGCATTGCACTGGTACGGTCGCATCTCGTCAATGCGAAGACTACCATCTCCCAAAACGGGAGGACTTGCGGTGCGAGTGATTGCAAAAGGGACATTGCGGGAGTTTTGGGAAAGCAGTCCAGCCTACACTGACGCAGAAACACCGCTTGTTGAATGGTATCGACATATGGAAAAAGCCATTTACCGCACGTCTCAAGAGGTCAAGGCGGAGCTGAGAACGGCCAGCATCCTCAAGGGCGGCAGGGTTRTATTCAACATCGGATGCTACAAATATCGAGTGATTCTGGCAGTCGACTATCAACGACAGCTCGGCTTCATCAGATTCGTTGGCACCCACGCCCAATATGATCAGATCAACGCGGAGACCGTGTAATGAACATTAAACCTATTCGCAGCCAAGAAGACCTGACCGCTGCATTTGCTCGAGTGGAGCAACTGTGGAGTGCAAAAATCGGTTCGCCTGACGGTGATGAGCTGGAAATTCTGGCGCTGCTCATCGAAAAATACGAAGACGAGCATTATCCAATGCCGCCTTCTGATCCGATTGAGGCCATCAAATTCCGCATGGATCAGCAAGGCCTGYCCCCTCGTGATCTGGAACCGTTCATCGGTACGAGCGGGCGCGTATCCGAAGTGCTGAATCGTAAGCGCAAACTGAGTCTGTCGATGATCAAGCGTCTGCACGATGGATTGAGAATTCCTTACGAGAGTTTGCTCGCTGGTGCTGCCTG
>NZ_JBFULH010000004.1:0-76712 GCF_056400445.1 Pseudomonas sp. P5_B2
CAGTGGGGCCGTGTTTATCAGAGACTGTCGCTGATCGGCAACACGTAGTTCTTGAACTCGGTGTCTTCCTTGAATCCAATGGACTCGTAGGTTTTTCGCGCGACTTCGTTGTCGCTGCTGGTGGAAACGCGCATGCGCACGGCATTGGTTTCCTTGGCCATTTTTTTCGCGGTACGGATCAAATTGTCGGCCACCAATTGGCGGCGGGCGTCTTCGGCGACATAAATGTCGTTAAGGATCCACACGCGTTTAAGCGAAAGCGAGGAAAAGCTCGGATACAACTGACAGAAACCCATCAGTTTGTTGTTGTCGTCGTCGGACAGCGCCAGATAAATCACCGATTCCTTGCGGCGCAGGCGTTTTTCGAGGAACGCACGCGAAGAATCCGGGTAGGGCAGGGATCCATAAAACTCACGGTATTTCACGAACAGTGGCGTCAGAAGGTCCAGGTGTTCGAGGGTCGCTTGAATAATCCGCATGGTAAGTCTCGACTTCAAATGGCTGTCTTACGTGTCGGCGATGGGAAACCCGTGGCGGCCGTTCGTCGATCCTGCCTTAAACCATCGCAGAAACGCAATGCAGAAACGGTTCAGGCATCTGTCTGACCCAGCAGGAAGTTGCGTTTCATGCCCCCTCCGGCATCAGATTCCAGGGTCTGAAGCTGCGCCTCATCCTTGAGATTGACCCCTGACAGCTGTCTGCGACAGGCCTCGCGCATCAAATACTGCAAACGATGTGCCGCCATGCCGTAACTCAGGCCTTCGAGCCGGACATTGGAGATGCAATTGCGAAAAGCGTCCGACAGGCCGATCTTTGGGTTGTAAGTGAAATATAAACCCAGACTGTCCGGGGAGCTGAGTCCAGGACGTTCGCCGATCAGAATGACCGTCATCTTCGCCCMCATCAGCTCGCCAATCTCGTCGGCCACCGCGACGCGGCCCTGCTCGACAAGCATGACTGGCGACACGGACCAGCCTTCGGCCAGCACCTGTTCTTCCAGGCGTGCAAGAAACGGCAAAGTATGGCGATGAACGGCCAACGCCGACAGCCCATCGGCTACCACAATGACCAGATCGACGCCGCCCGGATGGGCCGAGGCATAAGTGCGCAACGCCTGCGCCGACTCATCGCTCAACTTTCGCCCCAAATCAGGGCGCTGCAAGTAACTGTTTCTGTCCGTGGCGGCGCTGTGCAGCAACACACTCTCACGCCCGATCTCGGCCAATTGCGCGCTGAGCCCTGCCGAGTCGAAAGGCAAATGCACCGCATCCCGCGCCTGAGCGTGGGCGTACTGGAAATCCAGTTGAGCGCTGGTCGGCATGCTGGTGCCCGTGCGCCCCAAGGCAATACGCGCCGGGGTCAGGCGCCGCAGCTCTAGCAACGGGTTCTGTGGATCAACGGGTGGTTTATCCATGAAAGCACTCATCCCAATTGCGCCATCGCCTGGCGGAAGGCCGGGGGCAGGCTGTCGCCGAAGTGAATTTTGCCGTCTGCCTGGGTGAAAATGCCCATTTTTGTCAGCCACTGTTCGAATTCCGGCGCCGGTTTCAGGCCCAGCGTCTGGCGGGCATAGAGAGCGTCGTGAAACGAGGTGGTCTGATAGTTGAGCATGATGTCGTCGGAACCGGGAATGCCCATGATGAAGTTGATCCCGGCCACGCCCAGCAGGGTCAACAGGGTGTCCATGTCGTCCTGGTCGGCTTCTGCGTGGTTGGTGTAACAGATGTCGCAGCCCATCGGCACGCCCAGCAATTTGCCGCAGAAGTGGTCTTCGAGGCCGGCGCGAATGATCTGTTTACCGTTGTAGAGGTATTCCGGGCCGATGAAGCCGACAACCGTGTTCACCAGAAACGGCTTGAAATGACGCGCCACGGCGTAGGCGCGGGTTTCACAGGTTTGTTGATCGATACCGTGGTGGGCGTTGGCAGACAGTGCGCTGCCCTGACCGGTTTCGAAGTACATCAGGTTTTGACCCAGCGTGCCGCGATTGAGGCTCAAGCCGGCGTCATAACCTTCCTTCAAGACATTCAGGTTGATGCCGAAACTGGCGTTCGCTGCTTCGGTGCCGGCGATCGACTGGAACACCAGATCCAGCGGAACCCCGCGATTGATCGCCTCGATCGACGTGGTGACGTGGGTCAGTACGCAGGCTTGGGTCGGGATTTCGTAGCGCTGGATGATTGCATCGAGCATCTCCAGCATGGCGCAGATCGAGGCGATGCTATCCGTGGCCGGGTTGATGCCGATCATCGCGTCGCCGTTTCCGTACAGCAGGCCGTCGAGAATGCTCGCCGCAATGCCCGCGGGCTCGTCGGTGGGGTGATTGGGTTGCAGGCGGGTGGATAGCCGGCCGCGCAATCCCATGGTGCCGCGAAACTTCGTGACCACACGGATTTTCTGCGCCACCAGTACCAGATCCTGAACGCGCATGATCTTCGAGACTGCGGCCACCATTTCCGGCGTCAGGCCGGGGGCGAGCGCGCGCAGAGTCTGCTCATCGGCGGTATCGCTGAGCAGCCAGTCACGAAAACCGCCCACGGTCAGGTGGTTGACAGTGGCAAAAGCGTTGGCGTCGTGGGTGTCGATGATCAACCGGGTGACTTCATCGGTCTCGTAGGGGATCAGCGCTTCTTGCAGGAAGTGCTTGAGCGGGATGTCCGCCAGGGCCATTTGCGCCGCCACCCGCTCGCCGTCGTTGTGCGCGGCGACACCGGCCAGAAAGTCCCCGGAGCGTGCCGGGCTGGCTTTGGCCATGACGTCCTTGAGGTCGTCGAAGCGGTAGGTCTGGGCGCCCACGCTATGGGAAAAACTTGCCAYCTCAGTCTCCGTTTCAAATAGGACAGGGCGCTGCCCGGGGCCGGTCGTGGCTGAGCATGCCACGCTCGGTGTGGGCAGCGCACTTCAATGCAGCGGACTCAGGCCGTTGCCTTGGTACCGTCGGGGTGCAGGGTTTCCGGCAGCGGCAGGCCCAAGTATTCGCCCTTGGCAATGATCCCTGCGGCGCGGTCCTCTGCCTCCAGTTGCAAGGCCTTGGGTACCGACAGCCAATACGCCAGGCCCACAGCAATGAAACCTGCACTTATCTTGCCAATCAGGACCGGCAGAATGATGGTGGGCTGGAAGTTGGCAGTGAAGGACAGGTGGTCACCCAGCAGGAAGGCCGCGCACACGCCAAAGGCAATGTTGATCACTTTGTCTTTTGGCGGCATGAAGCGCACGAGGCGGAACATGGCCAGGATGTTGGCGATGGTGGCCAGCATGCCGGCACTACCAACGGCGCTCAGGCCAATCTTGCTGCCCAGGCTTTCCAGCGTTTTGCCCAGGTATTTGCGCAGCAGGTAGACCATCGGGAAGGCGCCGGCCAGCATGATGCCGATGTAGCCGGCGGTTTCCAGGGCGCGGGTCTGGTCCTCGGCGTCGGCGATGATTGGGTGGAACCCCCAGCTGCCGAACACCAGGGTGAACACGCCGGTGAAGTACTCGACGATGGAGAACACCAGCACCAGCTTGATCGTCGCGTCCAGGGTGCGACCGAAGATGATGAAGCCCTTGATCATCAGGTCGGGCAAAAAACGCAGGCCCAAGGCCAGGGCCACGACGAAGATCAGGATCGGCAGCAGGTTAGCGAAGATGCTGCCCAGGCCCAGGGCCAATTGATAGGTGGCTTCGCCGTTGGTCGACACCAGGTCCCGTACCAGAGGGTTGCTGAACGCGAGGATGACACTGGCAATCAGCACGCCCAGAGGGATGGTCAGGATGCCCGACATGATGCCCAGGGCCATGTATTTGTGGTCACGCTTGTCGAGCATCGCCAGGCCCATCGGGATCGAGAACACAATGGTCGCGCCGCCCATGAACCCGGTGATCAGCGCCATGACCAGTGCTTCTTTGCTGGCCGCCAGGGCCGAGGCCAGGTGATAGCCGCCCATGTCCGAGGCGATGATCATGGTCGCCGCCATAGCCGGGTCTGCACCCATGGCGCTGAAGAACGGACCGAAGGCTTTTTCGATGACCACGGTCAGGTAGGGAATGGACGCCATGATCCCCGCCGCCGGCACGAAGATGTGCCCCGTGGCGTGGATGCCTTCCATGAATTCTTTACCAAGTCCTTCGTCGCTGTTGTAGATCGCTGCGAAGGCGCCGAGTACGGCGCAGAACATGATGAGATAGAGCACGTAGTTGCCGATCTGATCCATTGCGGATTCCTTTCTTATTGTTGTTTTTCAGCGCGGACGCTGTGTTCACCAAGGGGCGTGCGGGCCTTTGCGATTTTTTGCGTGCAGCCGTGCATCCGGCCGCAGATGGGGGCCGAATGCATTGCACAAAAAATGAGTCTTGCCGGAAAAAGCGCCTCCCGACGACCGAAGTCGCCGGGAGGTTCGATCAGAAGAAGCCCAGCGGATTGATGTCGTAGCTCACCAGCAGGTTTTTGGTCTGCTGATAGTGATCGAGCATCATTTTGTGGGTTTCACGGCCGACGCCAGACTTTTTGTAACCACCGAACGCGGCGTGCGCCGGGTACAGGTGGTAGCAGTTGGTCCACACACGACCGGCCTTGATGGCGCGGCCCATGCGATAGGCGCGGTTGATGTCGCGGGTCCAGAGGCCGGCACCCAGGCCGAACTCGGTGTCGTTGGCGATGGCCAGGGCTTCGGCTTCGTCCTTGAAGGTGGTGATGCTCACCACAGGGCCAAAGATTTCTTCCTGGAACACGCGCATTTTGTTGGTGCCCTTGAGCAGGGTCGGCTGGATGTAATACCCGGTCGCCAGGCTGCCCTCGAGTTTTTCGATTTTACCGCCGGTCAGCAGCTCGGCGCCTTCGCCCTTGGCGATTTCCAGGTACGAAAGGATTTTGTCGAATTGCTGCTCGGACGCCTGGGCGCCGACCATGGTGTCGGTGTCCAGCGGGTCGCCACGTTTGATCGACAGGACTTTTTTCATCACGACTTTCATGAAGTCGTCGTAGATCGACTCTTGCACCAGGGCGCGGGACGGGCAGGTGCAAACTTCGCCCTGATTGAAGAACGCCAGCACCAGGCCTTCGGCTGCTTTTTCAATGAAGGACGGTTCGGCTTGCATGATGTCTTCGAAGAAGATGTTCGGCGATTTGCCACCCAGCTCCACGGTGGACGGAATGATGTTTTCGGCGGCGCATTTCATGATGTGCGAGCCGACCGGGGTCGAGCCGGTGAAGGCGATTTTGGCAATGCGTTTGCTGGTGGCCAGCGCTTCGCCGGCCTCTTTGCCATAGCCTTGCACGATGTTCAGCACGCCGGGTGGCAGCAGGTCGCCGATCAGCTCGATCAACACGGTAATGCCCAGYGGGGTTTGCTCGGCAGGCTTGAGCACYACGCAGTTACCGKCSGCCAGSGCYGGGGCGAGTTTCCAGGCRGCCATCAGGATCGGGAAGTTCCACGGGRTGATCTGCCCGAMCACRCCCMGYGGYTCATGGATGTGATAGGCAACGGTGTTGCCGTCGATCTCGGCGGCGCTGCCTTCCTGGGCGCGGATGCAACCGGCGAAGTAGCGGAAGTGGTCRGCGGCYAGCGGGATGTCGGCGTTSAGGGTTTCGCGAACGGCTTTGCCGTTGTCCCAGGATTCGGTGATTGYCAGCAGTTCCAGGTTTTGTTCGATGYGGTCGGCGATTTTCAGCAGCACCARCGARCGCGCCTRGGCGGAYRTGGCGYCCCAGGCATYGGCRGCGGCRTGGGCAGCGTCCAGGGCCTTGTCGATGTCTTCGGCRGTGGAGCGYGGGAATTCGGCAATCGGTTGGCCATTCACTGGCGAGGTATTGGTGAAGTACTGACCTTTGACAGGCGCGACGAACTCGCCGCCGATGTAGTTACCGTATTTGCTCTTGAACGAAACGATAGCGCCTTCAGTACCGGGGTGAGCGTAACGCATGGTGGGATTCTCCTTGGCTTTTGTGCTTATAAGGGAGAGCGCATGTGCGCTTGTATAAGCGTAGAGCAAAGGTCGGGCCATTGCCTTGCAGCTCAGGCAAATCAAAGCGTTGCGTTATTTTTGTCAGACCGGCGGGTGGCGCCTGTGACGCTTTCGGTACAGCCCCCGTGACACTTTGTACCGCTTGTGGCACAGCCTGTGACTGGCCGGTCTTGCCAGCATTGCAATGCACGCTAGGCTGGAGGATGCTCGGTGCCCATATAACTAAGTCATAGCGATTCATGCACCTTTGATGGCTGCTGCATAACCCTGTAGGAGCTGAGCTTGCTCGCGATGAGGCCTTTACAACCAACATCAACGTTGAATGTCAGGACGCCATCGCGAGCAAGCTCAGCTACTACAAGGGGTGTAAGCCGCTCGGGGAGAATAATAAGAAATGCACGACAACCATTTGAGTCGCCATGCCCAGCAAGTCCTGACCGTTACCCAGGGAAAATCGCACCTGCACGGTCCCGGTAGCGATCCGTCCATAGCCCGCTCCTGGCTGCGTTGTCTTGAGGACTATCACCTCGACCCGGCCCTGACCATGGCGCCCACCGTGTTGGAACATGGCCGCGTGCTGGAAAGCCGCGAACGTTTGCAGCAAGTGCTGCACATCGCCGGCAATGAGATGTCCAGCCTCCACCAACAACTCTCCGGTGCCGGCCACGCGGTGCTGCTGACGGATGCCCGAGGTGTGATCCTCAACTGCGTCACTGCTCCGGCCGAGCGGAAGATTTTCGAGCGTGCCGGCCTCTGGCTCGGCGCCGACTGGAGCGAAGCCTGCGAAGGCACCAACGGCATCGGCACCTGTCTGGTGGAGCGTCAGTCGCTGACCATCCATCAGGACGAACACTTTCGCGGTCGCCACACCGGCCTGACCTGCTCGGCAAGCCCGGTGTTCGATCCGCATGGCGAACTGCTGGCGGTGCTCGACGTGTCTTCGGCGCGCCATGATGTATCGCGCCAGAGCCAGTTCCACACCATGGCCCTGGTCAATCTGTCGGCGAAGATGATTGAGAGCTGTTATTTCCTGCGCTACTACGAGAATCAATGGCTGTTGCGTTTTCACTTGCAGGCCGAGTCCGTCGGATCGTTCAGCGAAGGGCTGCTGGCCTTCGACGGGGAAGGGCGGATCTGCGCGGTCAACCAGAGTGCACTGAACTTGCTCGGGCACATTCGCGGCGGCTTGCTGGGTAAACCAGTGGAAGCGTTTTTCGACTGTTCGCTGGAAGAGTTGCTCGGTCGCGCCAGTGTCAATGCCAGTGCCAGTTGGCCGCTGCGCACCCGCGACGGCCGTAGTCTGTTTGCCGTGTTGCGCGGGCAGTCGCGCAGCATTCCAGTGCCCGTGGAGCAAAGCCCGGTGATTGCCGAACGTCCACGGCTCTCGGGCATCTGCATCGGCGATGCAGCGTTGCAGGAGGATTTTCGCAAGTCGCTGCGGGTATTCGAGCGCGATGTCCCGCTGCTGATCAACGGCGAAACCGGTTCCGGCAAGGAAGCGTTCGCCAAAGCGGTGCATCAGGCCAGTCAACGGGCGGAAAAAGCCTTCGTCGCCCTTAACTGCGCGGCCATTCCTGAAAGCCTGATCGAGAGCGAATTGTTTGGTTATCGCGGCGGTAGCTTTACCGGCGCGCGCAAGGAGGGTATGCGCGGCAAGTTGCAGCAGGCGGATGGAGGGACCCTGTTTCTCGACGAAATCGGCGATATGCCCCTGGCCTTGCAGACGAGGCTTTTAAGGGTCTTGGAAGACCGACAGGTGGTACCGATTGGCGGGGAGCCGGAGTCGGTCAACGTACGGATTATCAGCGCCACTCACCGTAACCTGCTGGATCGGGTGCAGGACGGCAGTTTCCGTGAGGATTTGTATTACCGGCTCAACGGGCTGGAAGTCGCGTTGCCAGCATTGCGCGAGCGTAGTGATAAATCCCAGCTACTCGATTTCTTGCTGGCGGAGGAGGCGGGCGGGGAAACCATCCTGATCGATGGGCCGGCACGAGAAGCCTTGTTGGGTTTTGCATGGCCGGGCAATGTGCGGCAGCTACGCAATGTGCTGCGCACGTTGGCGGCATTGTGTGACGGCGGGCGGATCGGGCTGGAGGACTTGCCTGCAATGATCCGTCAGGCGCGGCCGGCGGTTGCATGGGCGGTCGAAGAGCCGTCCGAACATCCGCTGGACGATGCCGAGCGGTTGGCGTTACTCAATGCGCTGGAGCACACGCGTTGGCATATGACCCATACCGCTGAGCAGTTGGGTGTCAGCCGTAACACGCTTTACAGGAAGCTGCGCAAGCACGGTATTGCCCGCTAAACCGCTTTTGTGGCGAGGGGGCTTGCCCCCGTTSGGCTGCGCAGCAGTCGCTATCCAGTCACCACATACTGTCGGAATGAATTCCTGGGGCCGCTGCGCAGCCCAACGGGGGCAAGCCCCTCGCCACAGAAGCCCAGAGCTCCAAAGGTCGCGGTGAGTCTCAGCTAAAGAGTGCGATTTTCTCGTCCCTACGCTAACCTGCGGCCATGTTTTACGAGGTCGACTAATGCACATTCATATTCTGGGTATCTGCGGCACTTTCATGGGTTCGATGGCGGTTCTGGCCAAAGAACTGGGCCATCACGTGACCGGCTCAGATGCCAACGTCTATCCGCCGATGAGTACTCAGCTTGAGGCTCAGGGCATTGAATTGACCCAAGGCTATGATCCTTCCCAGCTCGATCCGGCACCGGACCTTGTGGTGATCGGCAACGCCATGTCGCGCGGCAACCCGGCCGTCGAATACGTGCTGAACAAAGGCCTGCCGTACGTCTCCGGCCCACAATGGCTGGCCGATCACGTGCTGCAAGGCCGCTGGGTGTTGGCCGTCGCCGGTACTCATGGCAAAACCACCACCAGTAGCATGCTCGCGTGGGTGCTGGAGCACGCGGGCATGAGCCCGGGCTTCCTGATCGGTGGCGTACCGCAGAATTTCTCGGTGTCGGCGCGTCTGGGCGGCACGCCATTCTTCGTGATCGAAGCCGACGAATATGACAGCGCCTTTTTCGACAAGCGCTCCAAGTTCGTTCACTACCGCCCGCGTACGGCAATCCTGAACAATCTTGAGTTCGATCACGCGGACATCTTCCCCGATCTGCCAGCCATCGAGCGGCAATTCCACCATTTGGTGCGGACCATTCCAAGCGAAGGCCTAGTGATCCATCCTACCACCGAACCGGCGTTGCAACGCGTCATCGAAATGGGCTGCTGGACCCCGGTGCAAACCACCGGCGCCGGCGGTCAGTGGCAGGTCAAACTGCTCAGCGAAGACGGGTCGAAGTTTGAAGTGATGTTTGAAGGCGTCGCCCAAGGCGTGGTCGAGTGGGACATGACCGGTCAGCACAACGTGGCCAATGCCTTGGCTACATTGGCGGCCGCGCGTCATGTCGGCGTAGTGCCGTCGATGGGCATCGCCGCGTTGAGCGCGTTCAAAAGCGTGAAGCGCCGCATGGAAAAAGTCGCCGAAGTGCGCGGCATCACCATCTACGACGATTTCGCGCACCACCCGACAGCTATCGCCACCACTCTGGATGGCCTGCGCAAACGCATCGGTGACGCGCCGTTGATCGCGATCATCGAACCGCGCTCCAACTCCATGAAGCTTGGCGCGCACCGCGACGGTTTGCCGGAAAGCGTGGTCGATGCCGATCAGGTGATCTGGTATGCCCCGGCCAACCTCGGCTGGGACTTGGCCGGCACTGCCGCGCTGTGCACCGTGCCGTCGATTGTCAGCGATTCGCTGGAAGGCATCATCGAGCGAGTGAAGAGCCAGGCCCAGCCCGGCACCCACGTGGTGATCATGAGCAATGGCGGCTTCGGCGGCCTGCACGGCAAACTGGCCGAGGCGCTGCAATGAGCAGCGGCCCGGAGCGCATCACGCTGGCCATGACCGGCGCTTCCGGCGCCCAGTACGGTTTGCGCCTGCTCGATTGCTTGGTGCGCGAAGATCGCGAAGTGCACTTTCTGATTTCCAAGGCGGCACAACTGGTGATGGCGACCGAGACGGATGTTTCGTTACCGTCCAAACCGCAGATGATGCAGGCCTTCCTCACCGAATACACCGGTGCTGCGGCCGGGCAAATCAAGGTCTATGGCAAGGAAGACTGGATGTCGCCGGTGGCTTCGGGCTCAGGTGCGCCCGCGGCGATGGTGGTGGTGCCGTGCTCCACGGGGACGCTGTCGGCCATTGCGACCGGTGCCTGCAACAACCTGATCGAACGTGCTGCCGACGTCACCTTGAAGGAGCGTCGCCAGTTGATCCTGGTCCCGCGTGAAGCGCCATACTCGAGCATTCATCTGGAGCACATGCTCAAGCTGTCGAACATGGGCGTGACGATCCTGCCGGCTTCGCCGGGCTTCTATCATCAGCCGCAGACGATTGACGACCTGATCGACTTTGTCGTGGCGCGGATTCTCAATCTGCTGAATATCCCACAGGACATGCTTCCACGCTGGGGTGAACACCATTTGAGCAGCGATGAATAAGCTATTGACCCTGCTGCTGGTGTTGCAACTGACGGGTTGCGCCACGGCGCGCACCCTTGATGCCGCCAAACCCGGCGCGCCGCTGGTGTATTCCGGGACGCGTCTGGATTGGTACGCCATAAACGGCGGGTGCTGTGCCAAGGACCGCTTTGGCGCAGAGGCGCCGAACTACCCCAGCGTTGATCTGCCGGCCAGCGCATTGCTCGACACGCTGCTCTTGCCGTTGTCGGTGCTGACGGTGATCGGGGTGAGTTTTCAGGCGACGGGAGGGTTGTAGGAGAGCGCTGTGGTGAGGGGGCTTGTCGGAACGCCGCATCGCCCCGTTGGGTCGCGAAGCGGCCCCAGTTGTTGATTCAATATCCGCGTCGCCTGGATTACGACTGCTTCGCAGCCGAACGGGGGCAAGCCCCCTCGCCACAGGTTACTTGCCGAGTTTGCGCAATTCATCCGACTCGACAACCCGAACCCCATCCTGCTCTTCCAACGCCAGTCGCCACATCGCACGGGCCAGTTGGCAGGCTTCAATGCCATGGTATTTGCCCGGGATCAGGCGCGACAGCGGGCCGGCGATTTTCTCACCCAGGCGTGGCGCGACGCGATCACCCAGCAGCAGAGAAGGGCGGCAAATGGTCAGTTGCGGCCAGTCTTGCGCGCGCAATGCGTATTCCATCTCGCCTTTAACCCGGTTGTAGAAAATCGAAGATCTGCGATCGGCTCCCAAGGCACTGATCACGATCAAGTGCCGTGCACCCATCTCCCGCGCTCGTTTGGCGAAGGCCACTACCATGTCCAGGTCTACCGCGCGAAACGCTTCTTCGGAGCCTGCCTGTTTGATCGTGGTGCCGAGACAGCAGTAGGCGATGTCGACGCGACCGTTCAGTTGCGGCAGAAACACTGTCGGGTCGCCGACCGGGTTTTCCAGGTGCGGGTGTTTGGCCAGTGGTCGCCGTGARGGGGCCAAAACCCTTGAAATAGTGGGCTCATTGAGCAAGCGATCAAGCAGGTGTTCACCGGTCAACCCGGTAGCTCCGGCAAGCAATACATGCTGAGGCGTCAAGTACATAGTGTTTCTCCCTTGATACTGTTCAGCTTAGTTGTTCTTTGAATCCTTGTTGTCGGTAGAGATACTTTGTAGCGCTTTACGTGCCTGCTGCTTGCGTAAAAGCTGCCAGCGCGCGATCACCCCTTTAGGTGCCCACATCTGCGGTTCAGAGGCCTCGAAGCTGTCCGCCAATTCGCGTTCGGCGACGGTAGCCTTGGCCAGTTTGAAGGCGTTCTCCAGGTCGTCGGTCTGGTTCAGTGCCTGGGTGAACAGTGCGTCGCCGAAGTAGGTGGAGTTGGCTTCTTCGGAGCAGCCGAAGGACACGCGATCTGCCCGCGATGCGGTGATGATCAGGGTGCGGTCATCCTTGAGGGCGGGGATGAAACCACCGGAATAGCAGGCCGAAATCACAATGATCTTGTCGCGGTTCTTCAAGGGTGCAAGCACCGCGGCGAGTTCATCGGCCGGTAGATCGGACAGTTCCATGCGCGGCTGATCAAGCACCAGTTCGTGTTCGCTGGTGCCATGGCTGGTCAGGTAGATAAAAATCAAATCTTCCGGCCCGCTACGCTCGGCCAGCGTCTGCGCAGCGCGGCGCAGGTTTTCTCGGGTGGCCATCGGCCGATCGACGAGGTGGTCGCGATGATTCACCAGGCGGATCTGGCCAAACGCCCCGAAGCGGCTGGCGAGCATGTTGCTGACGTAATCGGATTCGCGCAGGAACACGCTTTGTTTGCCGTCACCGCCCAGGGTCAGGGTGTACAACTCGACGGCTGGTGTCGAGCTCGGAACGTTGAGCAGTGCGTCGTCGAGCAAGCGGCCCTGTGCCAGCAAACCGAGCTCCAGGCTATCGGGCAGCAGCTTGCCGTCTGCGTCACGCACGCGCTGGCCATTGATCCACGTACCGCTTTGTACGGTGCCGTCAGTCAGTACCAACGTGCCGCGTCCCGAGTAACTGTCATTGTCGAACTGGCCGGTGTAGAAGCTGCCGTCCGGCAGGTTCAGTCGCCCTTGGCCGGTGAAGCGCCAGTCGCTGAACCGGCCGATGTAATGGCTGCCATCGGCACCGATCAACTCGCCCTTGCCGTTCAGCGATCCTTCCTTGAACTGACCCAGCCAGACATCGCCGTCGGCATTCTCGTAGCGGCCCTTGCCGTGCAATTGATTGTTCTTGAAACCGCCGACGTAAATGTCGCCCTCGGCGCTGTTGAAGGTACCGTTGCCTTCCAGTTGTCCGTTGACAAAATGCCCGGTGAACTGATTGCCGCTGGCGTCGCCGCGCTGGCCTTCACCGTTGGGTTTGCCTTGGGAGAACTGGCCCTGGTAGGAGCTGCCGTCGTCGAGTTCGAGACGACCGAGCCCTGAATATTGATCGGCCTTGAATTCGCCGCGATAGGTCATGCCGTTTTCTTTGAGCGTACCTTCGCCGTCGCGCCGACCGAGTTTGAAACCGCCGGTGTAACTGCTGTTCGGCGTGGTCAGCGAGCCTTGGCCGTCGAACAGGCCCTGATTTAATTGCCCACGAAAGACCTCGCCGTTGCTGCCATGCCATTCGCCTTGGCCGTGCCATTGACCCTTGTCGAACTCGCCGGCGTACCAGCTCTTGTTCGGGTAGTCGATGCGGCCCTGACCTTGCAGCAAGCCGTCGACCAGATCCCCGCGATAGCGTCCGCCGTCCGGCAAGCGGGCATCAGGGGGCAGCATCGATTCGTCATCGCCGCACGCGGTGAGCAACAGGGTCAAGGCGAGGAGTGCAAGTGAGCGCATAGCGGGATCCGGGCAATTAGGCGACGGAGTATGCCGCAGCTATGTGTCGTATATATAGAGACGGTCGCGAAACAGCGTGAGCTGCTTCGCATCCGAGAGGGTTATACGAAACAGAGGGACAGGGATTCAGCGACATAGGCCGGTTTGTCCGAGCCTTCTATCTCAAGGGTGGTGGTAGCCTTGAGCAGCCATTGGCCGGGTTTTTTCTCGGTGACGTCGGACAGATCGACCTTGAGGCGCACTTTTGAATTGACCTTGACCGGTTGAATGAARCGTACGCCGTCGAGGCCGTAGTTGACGACCATCTTTACGCCTTCGGGGAGGATGAGGATGTCTTCCATCAGTTTCGGGATCAGTGACAGCGACAGGAATCCATGGGCGATGGTGCAGCCAAATGGCGTTTGCGCGGCTTTGACCGGGTCGACATGAATAAACTGAAAGTCACCTGTGGCTTCGGCGAACAGGTTGATGCGTTCCTGATCGATGGTGAGCCATTCGGAACGTCCGAGTTCCTTGCCGACATAATCTTTGAGTTCTGCAACCGGAATATAGGGCATTGAGACTCTCCTTGGGTTTTATTGGATTTATAGTTTTTAGAGTGGGGGATTTCACTTCTCAGTGAACCACTTTAGATCATCATGGCAAATTGCTCTGGTCAACAGAACATGCTTTTCGCGAATGCCGGTCCATAGCGCTGACATGCTTATAATGCTCGGCCCCTTTTTTGGTGGGGAGAGCGCGGGAGATATCGGATGTTGTTACGTGGCCTGACCTGGCTGGTGCTGTTCCAATTGCTGGGCACAGCCATCAACCACTTGTTTTTGGCGGTGCTGCCGGGGCCGATTATTGGCTTGCTGCTGTTGCTGGTGTACCTGATTTCACGCGGGCAAGTCGGCGATTCCCTGAGCCTGGCGGCCAGTAGCCTGCTGCGTTACTTGCCGTTGCTGCTGGTGCCGCCGGCCGTGGGCGTGATGGTCTATGCCAAGGACATCGCCGCGGACTTCTGGGCCATCGTTGGTGCGCTGGTGTTGTCGCTGTTGCTGTCCATGGCGTTTGCCGGGGTGCTGATGCAGCGCATGGTCAAGCGCCACGCCCCTCGTGGAGATGATCAATGACCCTTGATTGGCACGGTGCACTCGACGCGGTCATTCATCACCCATTGTTCGGCATCGGCATTACATTGGGCGCTTATCAGCTGGTGCTGGCGGCTTTCGAAAAAACCCGCTGGATCTTTTTGCAGCCGGTACTGGTCTCCATGTTGGTGGTGATCGGTGTTCTCCTCACGTGCGGCCTGACGTACGCCGAATACCGCAAGAGCACCGAGATCCTCAGCATTTTGCTCGGGCCGGCGACCGTTGCGCTGGCCGTGCCGCTGTACCTCAATTTGCGACGGATTCGGCAGTTGTTCTGGCCGATTTTTACTACGCTGGTGATAGGTGGTGTGGTGGCCACGGGCATGGGCGTGTTGCTGGGTTGGGGGTTCGGTGCCGGGCACATGGTCCTGATGACCATGGCACCGAAGTCGGTGACCTCACCGATTGCCATGCTGGTGGCGGAGCAGATCGGTGGCGTCGCGGCGCTGGCTGCGGTGTTCGTGTTGATCACCGGCGTGATCGGTGCGATCTTCGGCCCGAGTCTGTTGACCCGGCTCGGCGTGCACAGTTCCGAGGCCCGCGGGATGGCATTGGGTATGACCGCCCATGCGGTCGGGACTTCGGTGGCGTTGCAGGAAAGTGAAGAGTGCGGCGCGTTTGCGGCGCTGGCGATGAGTCTGATGGGCGTGGCCACGGCAGTGTTCCTGCCGTTGGCAGTGTCGATGGTGATGTAAGGAAATGTCTATGAACTTGCCGCTTTTCCCGCTGAAGACAGTGCTGTTTCCTGGCTGCATCCTCGACTTGCAGATTTTCGAAGCACGCTACCTGGACATGATCGGCCGCTGCATGAAACAGGGCGGCGGCTTCGGCGTGGTGTGCATCCTCGACGGCGAAGAAGTCGGTATCGCTCCGGCCGGGTATGCCTTGGTGGGGTGTGAAGCGCTGATCACCGATTTCAAGCAGCAGGACAACGGCTTGCTGGGGATTCGGGTACAGGGCGGGCGGCGTTTCCATGTCTTGCGCACCGAGGTGCAGCGCGACCAGTTGACCRTCGCCGATGTCGAATGGCTGGAAGATGAGCCTGAACAGCCGCTGCAGGATGAAGATGCCGACCTGGTGGCATTGCTCAAGGCATTGGCCGAACACCCGATGGTCGAAGCGTTGAACATGGGCACTGAGGCAACCGGGCAACAATCATTGGCTAATCAGTTGGCCTATCTGCTGCCGTTCGCGGAAGTCGACAAGATTGACCTGCTGCAACTCGATGATCCGCAGCAGCGACTGGATGCGATTCAAGCGCTGCTGGATGAGTTGCAGGGAGAGCTGTTTGCCTGACATCCGCGAATGGATCGCGGCCCGTGCAGTTGCCGAGCCCGCGAGGCTGCGTCCGGCGGAGAAGCTGTCGTAAACCCGAGTACGCGATGCTTCTGAAATACCGCATAACCTGATTTCACGACGGCTCCGCCCCCGGACGCAGCCTCGCGGGCTCGACAGCTGCTACGTCAGTAGGCATACCGCAACATCGCGTGCGGCAAATGCCGCAACGCAAAGTACGCAAACAAAGCCATGAGCGACGGCAACACCAACCACCAAACCTTGGGCGGCATGGCGTTGAGTGGTGTCTGGCGCTGACTCAGCCACAGGCTCGCCGCGCAAACACAGGCAGCCAACATGGCGCCAGCGAGTACATCCGTCGGCCAATGCGCCCCCAGATACACCCGCGACAGCGCAATCACCAGCGCCGGCAAACAACTCAGCAACAGCCAGGTCAGGCGCATCCGCGGTGGTTGTCCGCGACCTGCCAGAACCGCGAGGGTCAGGAATAACGCGAATGCCCCCGAGGCATGGCCGCTGGGCATGCTGTAGCTGGTCAGCGGGTCACTGAGTATTTCCGGGCGCACGCGGGCGAAAAAGTATTTGGTTGCCGTATTGCCCAGCGCGGTACAGAGCAGAGCGCTGCCGGCAAAAATTGCCTGCCGCCATTGTCGCGTGATCAGCAGCAGGCCCGTCAGCAGTACGCTGAACAGCAGCATGTTGCGAAACTCGCCCATCAGCGTAAAGACCACGGCCACTTCATCGAGCATCGGGCTGCGGTGTTCCTGTACCAATGTCATCAGGCCCTGATCAAGCGCGGTCAGGTGCGGATAGCCGATAAATAGTCCCGCCAGAATCAGGAGGCTCATCCCGGCAATCAGCATCGTCGCCTTGCGATGACGGCGCAGGCTGCTTGTGACGCTCAAGCCAACCATGACGGCAATGGCGCCAGCGACGACGCCCGCCTCAGGCCAGAAACCTTCCGGCAACGGCAAACGAATCGCCGCGCCCGTCGCCCAGCCGGGCAGCAGATACGCGACACTCCAGCCGGCGGCAGCCAGCAGGCTCACGGCGAAAAATCGCGGGAATGGCATGTCGAACATTCCGGCAACCATCGGCAACATCGGGCGCAGCGGCCCGATAAAGCGCCCGACCAACAGGCTGGCGATGCCATAGCGCTGGAAATAGGCCTCGGCACCGGCGATCCATTCCGGGTGATGGCGCAAGCCGGGCAGGCGCCGGATGTTCTGGTGGAAGTGCCGTCCGAGGAAGTACGAAATGACGTCACCCAACACCCCGGCAACGAACCCCAGCAGCAGCGTTTCACTCAACGACAGCGCGCCACTGCCGGCCAGGACCGCCACGGCAAACAGCAGCACCGTGCCAGGCACGATCAACCCGGCAATTGCCAGGCATTCCACAAAGGCCACTATGAACACCGCCGCAGCCAGCCATTGCGGGTTGACCGTCAACCAACCGGTGACGCTATCGAGCCAAGGGCCCATAAAAACAACTCCATAAATGTTCATTGGTCCCATGGGGGACGAACGCAATTTTCAAAACACTACAGATCCCTTGTGGGAGCGAAACGTGGCKAGGGGGCTTGTCGGACCGCCGCATCGCCCCGTTGGGCTGCGAAGCGGCCCCAAAATCGCGGATGTGCCAAAGATTTTGTGAGTGCTACGCACTCAAACGGGGGCGAGCCCCCTCACCACAGGTCGTTCCCACAGAGATTTTTCCATCATCAATTCAACAAAAAATAATCGCGACCTTCAACCTGCCCCCGTCGCAGCGGGTTGCGCGTGCAATACGGCGCGTAAGCCGCATCGACAAAGCGGTACATCAAATGTTCATCGCGCCCATGGGGGATGCCCAAGCGCATAGTCTGGATGATATGGGCGGGCGGCGGGCCGATGTCTTCCACCAGCAGGACTTCATGATCAAACCGCTTGGCGTCCCAAACCGGCACCTTCAAACCCAAGGCCTTGCACAACAGGGTCTGCCCGGAACACAGCTTTTGCGAGGGGCGAGGGCGGCCTTGGGCGTCGGGGTTGTTCAACAGCATTTGCGCCAGGCTCGCCGGGCCGCTCAGTTCATCGACCCATGGATAGGCTGATTTGATCAGCACGGCATTGCCGGGGCCKTTGGCACTGAAGTTCAGCGAATCGCCGCCGCGGGCGTAATACATATAGATGTGGCCGCCATCCAGAAACAAAGCCTTACGTTTTTCCGTGTAGCCGAGGGAGGCGTGGCTGCCTTTTTCTTCAAGGTAATAGGCTTCAGTTTCGATAATCCGGGCGCTGAGCCACAGGTCGCCGACTCGGTGGCGAATGACTTTGCCGAGTAAGTCCCGGGCCAGAGCTTGCGCGTCACGGTCGAAAAATGCGTCCGTAAGCCCGGTGGGCTGGCCTGCGGTGCAAGCACGAACAGTCAGGTTAGTCATGATGAACGGCGTTTATCAGGGCTGATTGAGCGGTGATGATAACAATTTGCAGCTTAAGCACGGCTGAACGTCGGTAAATTGCCCTCGATTTCGACCATCCGCCCGTCACCGCTGTTAGTCGGGAGACGCGGCAGCTATAATCTGCCGCTTTACTCTTTACCAAGACCTTAGCAAAGACCAAACCAGACCATGACTGAGTCCGTTCTTGACTACATGACCCGCTTGGGTCGCGCTGCCCGCGAAGCCTCTCGCGTCATCGGCTGTGCCAGCACCGCGCAGAAAAACCGCGCCTTGCAGGCTGCTGCCAATGCGCTGGACGCTGCACGCGCCGAGTTGACGGCGGCCAATGAACTGGATTTGGCGGCGGGTCGCGCCAATGGCCTTGAGCCAGCGTTGCTGGAACGTCTGGCGCTGACCCCGGAACGCATCGACGGCATGATCGTCGGGCTGCGCCAGGTGGCAGCACTGCCGGACCCGGTCGGCGCGATTCGCGACATGAGTTTCCGTCCGTCGGGCATTCAAGTTGGTAAAATGCGCGTGCCGCTGGGCGTGATCGGGATCATTTACGAATCCCGGCCGAACGTGACCATCGACGCCGCTAGCCTGTGCCTCAAGTCTGGTAATGCCACCATTCTGCGCGGCGGTTCTGAAGCGATTCATTCCAATCGCGCCATCGCCGCCTGCATCCAGCGCGGTCTGGCTGAAGCCGAACTGCCGGCTGCCGTAGTGCAAGTGGTCGAAACCACAGACCGTGCCGCCGTTGGCGCACTGATCACTATGCCGGAATACGTCGACGTCATCGTACCTCGCGGTGGCCGTGGCCTGATCGAGCGCGTAAGCCGTGACGCCCGCGTGCCGGTGATCAAACACCTAGACGGCATATGCCACGTTTACGTGAGTGAGCATGCCGATCTGGCGAAAGCACAGCGCATCGCCTTCAACGCCAAGACTTACCGTTATGGCATCTGCGGCGCCATGGAAACACTGCTGGTGGATCAAGCCGTTGCCAAGGATTTCCTGCCCTCGATGGCTGCACAGTTCCGCGATAAAGGCGTCGAGCTGCGTGGTTGCGAGCGCACTCGGGCGATTATCGATGCTGTAGCGGCCACCGAAGAAGACTGGACCACCGAATACCTGGCGCCGATTCTGTCGATCCGTGTGGTCGACGGGCTGGATCAGGCTATCGAACATATTAATCAGTACGGCTCCCATCACACTGACTCGATCGTCAGCGAAAACCTCGCCGACACACGGCGCTTTGTCGCGCAAGTCGATTCTTCGTCGGTGATGATCAATACCCCGACATGCTTCGCCGATGGCTTCGAATACGGATTGGGTGCCGAGATTGGCATTTCTACTGATAAGCTGCACGCCCGCGGCCCGGTGGGTCTCGAAGGTTTGACCTGCGAGAAGTACATCGTGGTGGGTGATGGCCAGTTGCGCGGCCAGGCGTCGGTCTGACTTGGGCGACCTCGACCCGACAGCACCAGCCACTTCATGCGAGCCTCAACCTCGCCGGATTGGCATGCTGGGCGGTACGTTCGACCCGGTGCACATCGGCCATCTGCGTGGTGCGCTGGAGGTTGCCGAATCGCTGGCGTTTGATGAGTTGCGTCTGACACCCAGTGCCAGGCCACCGCATCGCGGTACGCCGCAAGTGTCGGCCAAAGACCGTCTGGCGATGGTCGAATGCGCGGTGGCCGGTGTGGCGCCGTTGGTGGTGGACGCCCGCGAATTGCAGCGGGACAAACCGTCCTACACTATTGATACCCTGGAACTGATGCGCGCCGAACTGCCCGCCCAGACCCAGGTTTTTCTACTTTTGGGCTGGGACGCATTTTGCGGCCTGCCCACTTGGCACCGCTGGGAAGAGTTGCTCCAGCATTGCCACATCCTGGTGCTGCAACGCCCGGATGCCGACAGCGAACCGCCGGATGCCTTGCGCAACCTGCTGGCAGCGCGCTCGGTGAGCGACCCGCTGGCCCTCAAAGGGCCGAGCGGACAGATTGCATTCGTCTGGCAGACACCGCTCGCGGTATCCGCCACCCAGATCCGTCAACTGCTGGCCAGCGGTAAGTCGGTACGTTTCCTGGTGCCCGACGCGGTCCTGGCCTACATCGATGCGCACGGACTTTACCGTGCGTCGAACTGAAAGAGGCGCGCTTCAAGGCACGTGAACACGTGTATCGAAGCCCCCGAACATACGAGCAAAACGAGTTTTATATGACTGACAAAGACGTAGCTAAAGTAAAGCGCAAAGGCACATTCAAAAGCGCCCCACTGCCAGTAGTAGCACCTACCGGCCCGGAGCTGGTCGGTGAAGAACTGGTCAAGGTTGCCGTTGCGGCCCTGGAAGACGTCAAGGCCCAGGATATCCAGGTGATCGACGTTCGTGAAAAGCAGAGCATCACGGACTTCATGATCATCGCAACCGGTACGTCCAACCGCCAGATCGGCGCGATGCTGGACAAGGTCCGCGAAGCCGTCAAAGCCCAGGGCGTCAAGCCGCTGGGTGAAGAAGGCAAGGGCGACAGCGACTGGGTGCTGCTGGATATGGACGACGTCATCGTGCACATGATGACCGCCTCGGCTCGCCAGTTCTACGACCTGGAACGTCTGTGGTCCGGCGCTGAACAGAGCCGTGCCCTGAACGCGGCTCACCACAGCCCGGAAAACACCCACGAGCATTTCATCAAGCTCAACAAAGACCAGCAATAAGGGCCCGCTGTGCGACTGCGACTGATCGCCGTCGGTTCACGGATGCCCAAGTGGGTGGAAGAAGGCTGGCATGAATATGCCAAGCGTCTTCCGTCCGAGCTGGCGCTGGAACTGGTGGAAATACCGCTCAACACCCGTGGCAAGAACGCCGACGTGGCGCGCTTCATCCGTCAGGAAGGCGAAGCCATGCTGGCCAAGGTCGGGCCGAATGAGCGTGTTGTCACCCTCGAAGTCCACGGCAAACCCTGGAGCACTGAGCAGCTGGCGGTCGAACTCGATCGCTGGCGCCTGGACTCGCGCACGGTGAACTTCATGGTCGGCGGCCCCGAAGGGCTGGCGCCGGAAGTCTGTGCCCGAGCCGATCAGCGCTGGTCATTGTCGCCGTTGACGTTGCCGCACCCGCTGGTGCGAATCCTGATCGGCGAACAGCTGTATCGTGCCTGGACAGTCTTGTCCGGCCACCCTTACCACAAGTAGTTCTGCCCTCATGTCTCAGCCGATCCGTATCAAGGACCACGAAAAAGACGCCCGTCTGGTGCGTGGTCGCGTCGTGTTCGGTGCAATTGCGGTAGTAGCGCTGTTTTGTGTGCTGATTGCGCGGCTGTATTTCCTGCAGGTGATCCAGTACGAGTACCACTCGACCCTGTCAGAAAACAACCGCGTCCATGTGCAGCCGATTCCACCCACCCGTGGGCTCATCTTCGACCGCAATGGCGTGGTGGTGGCCGATAACCGGCCCAGCTTCAGCCTGAGCATGACCCGCGAGCGCTCCGGCGACTGGCAGCAAGTGCTCGACGTGATCGTCGAAGTGCTGGCGCTGACACCCGAGGACCGGGTGATCTTCGAGAAACGCATGCGTCAGGGGCGTCGGCCATTCGAGCCGGTGCCAATCCTGTTCGAGCTGACCGAAGAGCAGATCGCCCGGATCGCGGTGAACCAGTTCCGCCTGCCGGGCGTGGAAGTGGTCGCGCAGCTGGTTCGTCACTATCCGCAGGGCGCGCACTTTGCGCACTCAGTGGGTTACATGGGGCGAATCAACGAGAAAGAGCTCAAGTCACTGGATCCTGTGAGTTACAGCGGCACCCATCAAATTGGCAAAACCGGCATCGAGCGCTTTTACGAGCCCGAACTGCAYGGTCAGGTCGGTTAYGAAGAAGTCGAAACCAACGCYCRGGGCCGCGTRYTGCGYGTGCTCAAGCGTACCGAACCGATTTCCGGCAAGGACATCGTCCTGAGCCTGGACATCAAATTGCAGGAAGCGGCCGAAGCAGCACTGGGCGGTCGTCGTGGCGCCGTCGTGGCGCTGGACCCAAAAACCGGCGAAGTGCTGGCRATGGTCAGCMAGCCSAGYTTCGACCCGAACCTGTTCGTCACGGGCATCAGTTCCAAGGCCTATTCCGAACTGCGCGACTCCATCGACCGGCCGCTGTTCAACCGCGTGCTGCGTGGCCTATATCCGCCGGGTTCGACCATCAAGCCAGCGGTGGCGATTGCTGGTCTGGATTCGGGCGTGGTCACCGCGTCGACCCGCGTGTACGACCCCGGTTATTACCAACTGCCCAATTACGATCACAAATACCGTAACTGGAACCGTACCGGCGACGGTTATGTGGATCTGGACACGGCGATCATGCGGTCCAACGACACCTACTTCTATGACCTGGCCCACAAGCTGGGGATCGATCGGTTGTCGACGTACATGGGCAAGTTCGGCATCGGCCAAAAGGTCTCGCTGGACATGTTCGAAGAATCGCCGGGCCTGATGCCGACCCGTGAGTGGAAGCGTGCGACCCGCCGCCAGGCCTGGTTCCCGGGTGAAACCCTGATTCTGGGGATCGGTCAGGGCTACATGCAGTCCACGCCATTGCAA
Organism: Pseudomonas sp. P5_B2; assembly: GCF_056400445.1. NCBI lineage: Bacteria > Pseudomonadati > Pseudomonadota > Gammaproteobacteria > Pseudomonadales > Pseudomonadaceae > Pseudomonas > Pseudomonas sp. P5_B2. The sequence goes on from NZ_JBFULH010000004.1 coordinate 22,708, forward strand.
CTGGCCCAGGCCACGGCACTGGTGGCCAACAAAGGTGTGTGGAACCGTCCACACCTGGCCAAGACGGTCGAAGGCGAGAAGCCCAAGGATGAAAATCCGATGCCCGATATCGTCCTGCGCGAYCCGTCGGACTGGACCAAGGTCAACCACGGCATGCAACAGGTGATGCACGGTGCCCGTGGTACGGCGCGCAAGGCTTCGATTGGCGCGCAATACCGGATCGCCGGCAAAAGTGGTACGGCCCAGGTGGTCGCAATCAAGCAGGGCGAGAAGTACGACCGCTCCAAGGTTCAGGAACGTCACCGCGACCACGCCTTGTTTGTCGGTTTTGCGCCGGCCGACAACCCGCAAATCGTGGTCGCGGTGATGGTCGAGAACGGCGAGTCCGGTTCTGGGGTCGCCGCGCCAGTGGTGCGTCAAATCATGGATGCCTGGCTCCTGGACAAGGACGGTCATCTCAAGGCCGAGTACGCCAGCCCTATCAGTGCGGAGGTTACGGCCCATGATGAATAATTTTGATCGCATGCTCTCCAGTGAGGATGTGATGCGTCGCCGCGCGACGCTTTTGCAACGCCTGCACATCGATGGCCCGCTGCTCATTCTGTTGCTGACCCTCGCCGCCGGCAGCCTGTTCGTGCTGTATTCGGCCAGCGGCAAGAGCTGGGACCTGCTGGCCAAGCAAGCCACTTCGTTCGGCATTGGCCTGGTGTCGATGATCGTCATCGCGCAGTTCGAACCGCGTTTCATGGCGCGGTGGGTGCCGGTCGGTTATGTGATTGGTGTGCTGTTGCTGGTGGTGGTGGACGTCATGGGTCACAACGCCATGGGCGCCACGCGCTGGATCAACATCCCGGGTGTGATCCGCTTCCAGCCTTCCGAGTTCATGAAAATCCTGATGCCGGCGACCATCGCCTGGTATTTGTCCAAGCGCACCTTGCCGCCGCAGCTCAAGCACGTCGGGGTCAGTCTGTTTCTGATTGGCTTGCCCTTTATCTTGATCGTGCGTCAGCCTGACCTGGGGACATCGCTGCTGATCCTCGCGGGTGGCGCGTTCGTGTTGTTCATGGGTGGCCTGCGCTGGCGCTGGATCATCAGCGTGCTGGCGGCTGCCGTGCCGGTGGCCGTGGGCATGTGGTACTTCATCATGCACGACTACCAGAAGCAGCGAATCCTGACATTCCTCGACCCGGAGAGCGATCCGCTGGGGACGGGCTGGAACATCATTCAGTCGAAAGCCGCCATCGGTTCCGGTGGTGTGTTCGGCAAGGGCTGGCTGTTGGGCACCCAGTCGCACCTGGACTTTCTGCCGGAAAGCCACACCGACTTCATTATTGCGGTATTGGGCGAAGAGTTCGGCCTGGTCGGCATTTGCGCATTGCTGTTGATTTACCTGTTGTTGATCGGTCGCGGGCTGGTGATTACCGCTCAGGCCCAGACATTGTTCGGAAAATTGCTCGCGGGCAGTTTGACCATGACGTTTTTTGTTTATGTTTTCGTCAACATCGGTATGGTCAGTGGCCTGTTGCCGGTAGTGGGGGTGCCGTTGCCGTTCATTAGCTACGGAGGAACTTCGCTGGTAACGCTGCTGTCAGCGTTTGGGGTTTTGATGTCGATCCATACCCATCGCAAGTGGATCGCACAGGTTTGAATAAGGTGAAGATTTCAATGCAAGTAATGCGTGGCTGGGCGACTCGATACGCGCCATGGGTCGGCCTGGTAAGCATCCTTGGCACAACGCAGCACGCGTTGGCCGGCGAGTACGAAGGCTCACCCCAGGTGGCCGAATTCGTCGGTGAAATGACCCGCGATTACGGTTTTGCTGGTGARCAGCTGATGGGCGTGTTCCGCGAAGCCGAGCGCAAGCAGTCGATTCTGGACGCGATCTCGAAACCCGCCGAACGGGTCAAGCAATGGAGCGAATACCGCCCAATGTTCATCACCGACGCGCGTATCGCCCGTGGTGTGGACTTCTGGCGTCAGCACGAAGCGGTGCTGGCACGTGCGGAGCAGGAATACGGCGTGCCGGCGCAGGTGATCGTCTCGATCATCGGCGTTGAAACCTTTTTCGGGCGCAATACCGGCAACTTCCGCGTGATCGACGCGTTGTCGACCCTGGGCTTCGACTATCCTCCCCGCGCTGAATTCTTCCGCAAGGAATTGCGTGAGTTCCTGCTGCTGGCCCGGGAGGAGCAGGTTGATCCGCTGACCCTCAAAGGTTCCTACGCAGGCGCCATGGGGTTGCCGCAGTTCATGCCGAGCAGTTTTCGCGCGTATGCGGTGGATTTTGACGGTGATGGTCACATTAATATCTGGACCAATCCCGACGATGCCATTGGCAGTGTCGCCAGCTATTTCAAACGCCACGGCTGGGTCGCCGGCGAACCGGTGGTCAGTCGCGCCGATGTTCGAGGTGAGCAGGTGGACGACGGTTTGACCACGGGCATCGAGCCGACTAAAACCGCTGGGGAGTTGCGGGCTCTGGGGTGGTCAAGTCATGATGCGCTGCGCGATGATATGCCGGTCACGGCTTTCCGCCTGGAAGGTGACAAGGGCCCCGAGTACTGGATGGGCCTGAAGAACTTTTATGCGATCACGCGTTATAACCGCAGCGTGATGTACGCCATGGCCGTACATCAACTGTCTGAACAGCTGGTCCAAGCACGGGGCGTCAAGTAATGCGGGCATTGCCTATGAATAAACCCCTGCAGCTCATGGCTTTCGCCGCGTTGGCGGTGCTGCTTGCCAGTTGCTCGACCAGTCGCGCGCCGGCTCAGAAATCCTCGTCCACTGCCGCGCGCCCGGCGCCGGGGCTGGACATCAACCGCGCCCACAAAGATGGCGCGCCGTGGTGGGATGTCGACGTATCACGCATCCCGGATGCCACACCGACCCTGCACTCCGGTCCTTATAAGGCCAACCCGTATACGGTGCTGGGCAAGTCATATTTCCCATTGCAAGAATCCAAGACTTACGTCGCCTCGGGCACGGCGTCCTGGTATGGCACCAAGTTTCACGGCCAGAACACCGCCAATGGCGAGGTATACGACCTCTACGGCATGAGTGCGGCGCACAAGACATTGCCACTGCCGAGTTACGTCCGGGTCACCAACCTGGACAACAACAAGAGCGTGATCCTGCGGGTCAACGACCGTGGGCCGTTTTATTCGGACCGCATCATCGACTTGTCCTATGCTGCCGCCAAAAAGCTCGGTTACGCCGAAATCGGCACGGCGCGGGTCAAGGTCGAGGGTATCGACCCGCAACAGTGGTGGGCACAAAAAGGCCGTCCGGCGCCTTTGATGCTTAACGAGCCAAAAGTCGCGCAAAATAGCGCCCCGGTGATTACGGCTTCGGCTGGCACCGTCGAGCAATGGACGCCACCGGCGCAACAACACGCCGCGGCAGTCGTACCCGTGCAGATCGATGCAAAAAAAAACGCTTCTGTACCAGCCTCTGGCCAGTATCTGCAGGTGGGCGCGTTCGCCAACCCGGACGCTGCAGAACTCCTGAGATCGAAGCTCAGCGGGATGGTGAGCGCTCCGGTGTTCATCAGCTCGATCGTGCGCAACCAACAGACACTGCATCGGGTGCGCCTGGGGCCGATCGGTTCTCCGGGTGAAATCCAGCAAGTGCAGAACAGCGTGCGCATGGCCAATCTCGGTTCGCCGAGCCTGGTCACCGCCGAGTAATACGTAGTACTTGATTGACGGTTCACCTGCGGTCTGGGGGGTAAACCTGGTTGTTGGCTCGTTAAAGAACAAAAGCCCGGCAAGGGTTCTGAGTGAACAACCGAACACGCGACAGCTCGTTAGAAAGCTGTCTGATTAGTTTTGCCCTTGGGCAGTTCCATTAGCGATTTCGAGAGACGGATGAACATCACCACCTTTGCCAAACGCCTGTTCCTGTTAGTCCCGCTGCTCCTCTCACCGGCTGCGTTCGCGGTCGAGGTGATGCCAGCTCCACCACAACTGGCCGCCAAAGCCTATGTGCTCATGGATGCCAGCAGCGGTAACGTGCTGGTCGAGAACAATGGTGATCAGCGTCTGCCGCCGGCCAGCCTGACCAAGCTGATGACCGCGTACCTCGCGACCCTGGAAATCCGTCGTGGCCAGATCGGCGAAAACGACCCGGTGACCGTCAGCGAAAACGCCTGGCGCACAGGCGGTTCGCGGATGTTCATCAAGGTGGGCACGGAGGTGACTGTCAGCGACCTGCTGCACGGCATCATCATTCAGTCGGGTAACGACGCCAGTGTTGCGCTCGCCGAGCACATCGCCGGCAGCGAAGACGCCTTCGCTGACATGATGAACAAAACCGTGGCCGACCTTGGCATGACCAACAGCCACTTCATGAACCCGACCGGTCTGCCGAACCCGGAGCACTACTCGTCGGCTCACGACATGGCGGTACTGGCTCGCGCGATCATCCACGAAGACCCGGCTCACTACGCGATCTACTCGCAGAAAGAGTTCTTCTGGAACGGCATCAAGCAACCTAACCGCAACCTGCTGCTGTGGCGCGACAAGACTGTCGACGGTCTGAAAACCGGCCACACCGACGAAGCTGGTTACTGCATGGTGTCTTCGGCCGTACGTGATGGCATGCGCCTGATCGCTGTGGTGTTCGGCACCAGCAGCGAAGTGGCTCGCGCCGCCGAAACCCAGAAGCTGCTGACTTACGGTTTCCGCTTCTTCGAAACCCAGACCTTCTATCAGAAGGGCGCCGAGCTGGCTCAGGCCCCTGTCTGGAAAGGCGCGACGAATCAAGTCAAGGCCGGCCTGGCGCAAGACCTGACCATGACCCTGCCAAAAGGCCAGCTGAAAAAGCTCGCTGCGAGCATGACCATGAACCCGCAACTGGTTGCGCCAATCGCCAAGGGCGACGTGATCGGTAAAGTCGAAGTGAAGCTGGAAGACAAGGTGGTGCACAGCGCCGACTTGATCGCCCTGGACGCTGTCGAGGAGGGTGGTATCTTCCGCCGCATGTGGGATAGCATCCGTCTATTCTTCTACGGCATCTTCAACTGAATTCAGTGTGCACCTGCATGACTCCGCGCTGATCCGGCGCGGGGTCATGCCCGTCGCCACGGCTTACGCTTACGAGGCCGTTACGCCATGACCGATACCGAAGTAAAGGCGCCAAAGATCGAATTTCCGGTCACTGACTATCCCGTTAAGGTAATCAGCGATACCGGTGTGGGTAACAAGGACAAGATCATCAAGATCGTTGAGAAACACGCCAAGATCAACGATAAGCGTGTCGACGAGCGCCAAAGCAGCAACGGCAAATACACCACCATCCAGTTGCACATCGTCGCCACCGGCCAGGAACAGCTGTACGACATCAACAGCGAACTGCGGGCTACCGGCTTCGTGCACATGGTGTTGTGATGTCTGGCACGCTGGGCTTTCGTGAGCTCGGCCAGATGGCTTACGAGCCGGTCTGGCATGCCATGCAGCGCTTCACCAACGAACGCGGCACCGACGCCGCCGACGAGATCTGGCTGGTCGAGCACCCGCCGGTGTTCACACAGGGGCAAGCCGGCAAGGCCGAGCACTTGTTACTGCCGGGRGATATTCCGGTGGTACAGGTCGACCGTGGTGGTCAGGTGACCTATCACGGGCCTGGTCAACTGGTGGCCTATCTGCTGCTGGATGTACGCAAGCTGGGATTTGGCGTGCGTGACCTGGTCAGCCGTATGGAGCTTTGCCTGATCGAACTGCTGGCGAGCTACGGCGTCACTGCCGCCGCCAAGCCGGACGCGCCGGGTGTCTACGTCAACGGGGCGAAAATCGCGTCCCTGGGTCTGCGGATCCGCCACGGTTGTTCCTTTCATGGCCTGGCCCTGAACGTGGACATGAACCTGGAACCGTTTCGACGGATTAATCCCTGCGGTTACGCCGGGCTGGCAATGACCCAGCTAAGCGATCACGCAGGATCGATTGAATTTGCCGAGGTAAGTGCCCGGCTGCGCGCGCAGCTCGTCAAACACCTCGACTATGCTGAGCAGACGACCCTAACGGGCGGAATCGACTGATATGACTACTGATGCAGTGCAAACCATGATCCCGACGCTTGATGTCACCGAGCGTCCGGCCCCGCGTGCCAAGGTTGAAGCCGGCGTCAAGCTGCGCGGCGCCGAGAAGGTTGCACGTATCCCGGTGAAGATCATTCCGACCACCGAACTGCCGAAGAAACCCGACTGGATTCGCGTGCGCATCCCGGTTTCCCCGGAAGTCGACCGCATCAAGGCCCTGCTGCGCAAACACAAGTTGCACAGTGTGTGCGAAGAAGCATCCTGCCCGAACCTGGGCGAGTGTTTCTCCGGTGGCACCGCGACGTTCATGATCATGGGCGACATCTGCACCCGTCGCTGCCCGTTCTGCGACGTGGGCCACGGTCGTCCGAAGCCACTGGACGTCAACGAGCCGGAAAGCCTGGCCATCGCCATCGCCGACCTGAAGCTCAAATATGTAGTAATCACCTCGGTAGACCGCGACGACCTGCGTGACGGTGGTGCCCAGCACTTTGCCGACTGCATTCGCGAGATCCGCAAGCTGTCGCCGAACGTGCAGCTCGAAACCCTGGTTCCGGACTACCGTGGCCGGATGGACGTGGCACTGGAAATCACCGCTGCCGAGCCACCGGACGTGTTCAACCACAACCTGGAAACCGTGCCGCGCCTGTACAAGGCTGCGCGTCCGGGTTCGGACTACCAGTGGTCGCTGACCTTGTTGCAGCGCTTCAAGCAGATGATGCCGCACATTCCGACCAAGTCCGGCCTGATGCTGGGCTTGGGCGAAACGGACGAAGAAGTCATCGAAGTCATGAAGCGCATGCGCGAACACGACATCGACATGCTGACCCTGGGCCAGTACCTGCAACCGTCCCGCAGCCACTTGCCGGTGCAGCGTTTCGTGCACCCGGATACCTTCGCCTGGTTCGCCGAGGAAGGTTACAAGATGGGCTTCAAGAACGTCGCGTCGGGCCCGCTGGTACGCTCCTCGTACCACGCCGACGAGCAAGCGAAGCTGGTTAAAGCCGAGCTGATGTCGTCCTTGTAATCCGGCGGTGACATAAATGCGCCCGCATGGCATTTCAGGCCTTGCGGGCGTTTTTTTGCCTGGCCTACGGCAGGCAGCGTTTTTTCCTGCAACCTGCGGGTGACTGACCCTCTTCTGTTTGTCCCCGTTCCTGACTACTGTGTGCAGAAGTTTTCGCGCAGGGAGATTCATGGATGACCGTTCGACCGACCCATACGCTGTATCCGCATAAACCTGTTCCAGCCCTGCCTTCGCAAGGCTTGATCGGCGTGATTGCACCCGCCGGTCCCGCCGGGCTGGACACCGACAAAGCCATCGCCTGGATGCGTGCTCGTGGCTATGCGTTGCGGGTGTTTCCAGGGGTGTATGAAAAGGATGGCTATCTGGCTGGCAGCGACGAGGTGCGACTCAATGATCTGCACGCGGCGTTCGCTGACACAGAAGTCGATGCGATTATCTGCCTGCGGGGCGGTTACGGAACACCGCGTTTACTCGACCGCATTGATTTCGAACTGCTACAAAACAACGCCAAACCATTCATTGGCTACAGCGATATCACGGCACTGCACTTGGCGATCAGCCGTTATGCCGGTTTTGTGACCTTTCATGGCCCACTGCTTAATGCTGATTTGCTGGGCGACAAACAGAAGCCTACGGAGTCGTCGTTTTTCAATATGCTCAGAGGGCAGATGAAGGCCGGTAGCGTACTGTCGCACCCGGCGGCCTGGCCGTTGACCACGATCGAACCCGGTATCGCTCACGGGCGTTTGCTGGGCGGCAACCTGTCGATGATTGCTGCGACCATGGGCACGCCGTATGAGCTGGAGGCCGAGGGCGTCATCCTGCTGATTGAAGACATCAATGAGCCGCTGTATCGGATTGACCGGCTACTGACCCATCTGCGGCTGGCTGGCGCGCTAGGCAAGCTGCGTGGGGTTTTGGTGGGGGATGTGGCCGGAGTTGATGCGGCAGCGCTGGAGCAATTGCTGAAACAGACCTTCGAGCCTTTGCGGATTCCGGTGCTGGCCGGTTGGCGCAGCGGGCATTGTGATCCGAACCTGACGCTGCCGATGGGGGCGTTGGTCAAGCTGGATGCAGGGAAGAAGGAGTTGGTGTTGGAGCAGGATGTGGTGGTCAAGGCTTAGGAATTCGTCGACTGGCAGTCACTCTTCGCGAGCAAGTCGAATCGTCGCACCGCCGCTCCCACACTTGACCACATTTCCATGATAGAACTCGGTCAAATGTGGGAGCGGCGGTACGACGATTCGACTTGCTCGCGCAGGCGGCATCAGCCATACGGCTAACTATCGGCTACGCAGTCCTTCCAGCAACTTGCGCGTCGGATACCCATCCGCCGGCCAGCCAAACGACTGCTGTGCACTGCGAATCGCCTTACGCGTGTTGGCGCCAATAATCCCGTCAGGAATGCCAGCGTCGTAGTTCTGGGCACTCAGCAGGCTTTGCAATTCCATGCGCTCGGTGCGGCTCAATGGCAAATCATCTTTGGGCCAGCTGCCGCTGATCAGTCCTGCACCGTCGAAGCGTTGGGACAACAAACTCACGGCCAATGCATAGGATGAAGAGTTGTTGTACTTGAGAATTGCGCGGAAATTGTCGAGGACCAGGAACGCTGGGCCACGATAACCGGCTGGCAGCAGCAGGGCTGCGGAGAGGTGTTCCGAGCCCGGTGGAACCTGAGACCCCGCGGGCATTGAAACGCCCAGTTGCTGCCACTCGGCGACGCTTTTACGAATCGTGCCATCGGCCAGAACGTAGTTGAAACTGCTTGGCAGTCGCACTTCAAAGCCCCACGGCTGGCCTTTCTGCCAGCCGGAGCTTTGCAAGTAGTGCGCAGTCGAGGCCAATGCGTCGGCGGGACTGTTCCAGATGTCGCGGCGGCCATCACCGTCGAAGTCCACGGCGTGGGTGTTGTAAGTGGTCGGGATGAATTGGGTCTGGCCCATCGCGCCGGCCCAGGAGCCAAGCATTTTATCGGGTGTGATGTCGCCTTGTTGCAGGATTTGCAGGGCAGCAATCAGTTGATCGTGTGCAAAGCCCGGGCGCCGGCCTTCGTACGCCAGGGTCGCCAGGGAGTTGATGACCGACTTGCTGCCCTGGAACTGACCGAAGTTACTCTCCATGCCCCACACCGACACCAGTACCTGGCGGTCGACGCCATAACGCTGTTCGATGCTTTGCAGGATGTCAGTGTATTCGTCGATCTGCGACTGGCCTTTACGTACTCGCAGCGGCGAAAGGGCGCCATCGAGGTATTCCCACACTGGACGAGAAAATTCCGGCTGGCTGCGATCGGCACGGATCACGCTAGGGTCGAAGCTGACATTGGCAAAGGCGCGGTCGAACAGATCGGCGCGGATACCGGCGGCCAGCGCGTCTTTGCGGAAACCCGCTTGCCATTCGGCGAACGACTGGGTGGGCTGGATGTCGAGGTTTTCGCCCGTCGGCACCACGGGCGGTATTACCGCAGGGGTTGTCGTGACAGGAAGGGTTTTGAGCGGCTGGGCGTCGGCGGCAGTCGGTTTTTCCGCGCAGGCGACAAGCAAAATGAGGCTGGAGGCAGCGATCAGCTGGCGAACGGGCCAACGACGGGAAAGACAAAGGGGCATGCACAGGTCCAGGGCAATCGATTCAGGTGTAGACCTTAACATGGAGAAGGGGGGTTCTGCTTTATGCCGCCAGAAAGTAAGAAGCCTCCCAGTTATTAGACTGGAAGGCTTCGCGGCGGTAGCTGCCTTTGCCCTTGCCGGCTCGTTCCTGACGGCTGCGGAACAGTGGCTGGGCGATGATGGATTTGGCCTTGTTGGGGCCATGTTTTGATGGCTTTTTACTCATGATGATTTCTCGCAAGTGAGCGGATTTTGCGGGGCAAATCATCGGCTGAAGTTGAGGATCTGTCTAGTCCCCACATGTTGTAGGACCTTTCGTGTTTTTCGTAAAGTAGGTTTTGTGGCGAGGGGGCTTGCCCCCGCTCGGGTGCGCAGCAGCCGCAGATCCGGCGAATGCAGTCAAATATGAAGATTCTGTGATTGGTTTTGTGGGCGCTTCGCGCCCAACGGGGAAGCCCCCTCACCACAAAAAAACCTTACTCGGCGGGCAATGTGAGGCGCTGACCGGCCATCAACAGCGACAATCGACTGAGGCTCATCCACGGCGAACCGGCTGCCTGCCCTTTGATCTGTGCATCGATCCGTTGAGCCTCCAGCAGCAACTGTGCCCAGCGTTGCGCCGAGTAGCGTTGCAGCGCTTTGCTCATCAGCGGTTTGCGTTTGTCCCAGACGGGCGGCCGGGCCGAACTGAACGCCTTATCCAGTGGTACGCCCTGACTGTACTGCAGCGACAGGTTAGCCAACAGGCGCAGTTCCCTGGCCAGCGCCCAGAGAATCACCGGTGGTTCGACGCCTTCACCGCGCAGCCCTTCCAGCATGCGCAGCGCGTGAGCCGCTTCGCCATTGAGGATGGCGTCGGTCAGGCCGAATACGTCGAAACGTGCACTGTCGGCCACGGCAGCCTGTACGGTTTCGACGGTGATCTGTCCACCCTCGGCCATCAATTTGAGCTTTTCGATTTCTTGCGCGGCGGCCAGCAAATTGCCCTCCACTCGGGCTGCAATCAGTTCAACCGCGTCCTGGCTGGCCGATAAACCGGCCTGAGACAGGCGTTGGCGAATCCAGCTGGGCAACTGATTGGCATCCACCGGCCAGATCTGCACGAACTGAGTCTGCTGACCTTCGATCAGCGCCTTGCCCCACTTGGTTTTCTGCGCGCTGCCGTCGAGCTTGGGCAGGCTGATCAGCAATATCGTGTCTTCAGCCGGGCGCGAGCAGTATTCGATAAACGCGGCGGCGCCTTTGTCGCCGGGTTTGCCGGACGGCAGGCGTAGTTCCAGCAGCCGTTTTTCGGCAAACAACGACATGCTTGCCCCCGCCTGCAACAACGTTCCCCAGTCGAAACTGGCGTCGGCGGCGAAGACCTGACGTTCGTCGAAGCCCTGTTGGCGCGCTGCCGCACGAATGGAATCGGCCGCTTCCTGGCACAGCAACGGGTCATCGCCACTGATGACATAGACCGGCGCGAGGGCACCTTGCAGGTGTTTAGCGAGTTGGGCGGGGGCAAGTTTCATAAGAGAGGCCAAACGGGGCGCCGGAACGCCCCGAAAGTCTTACTGCTGCGGGATCTGGACAGGCGACTGGCGCGGAGTATTCGCCTCAGCCTTTTGTGCGGCTTCCAGGGCCTGGGCTTCGGCCTTGGCCTTGGCTTCAGCGGTCTGCTGCAGTTGGTCCAGTTGCGCCGGGGTGATCTGTTGCAGACGCAGGATCATGCGTTGAACCAGCTCGCGACGGCTTTCGTTGCGGGCGTCGCTGGCTTCCTGGTCCGAACCCAACAGGTTGTTGCCGTCGTGAACGTAGATCTTGCGCACTTCGAGCTTGTCGCTCATCAGCGGCAGGTTATGTGCCCCACGAATGTCGTAGTTCAACACGGTGACCGCTTCATATTCGCCGGTACCACCACCGCCTGTGTAGCTGAGGATGCGCTGGCTATCCTGCTCATTGGTCAGCACCAGTTTGTAAGGTGCGCCGGCGTAGACCTTGACGCCGCTGTTTTCCAGCGCCCGACGCAGTTGCACCACGGTTTCCCCGTAGGCGTTGCGGGCAGTCAAGTCGAGTTCCTTGATCGTCAGTTCAGTGGCGCCGGTGCCGCGCAGCTGGAAACCGCAGGCGCTCAGCAGGACCGCCAGGCCCATCACCAGCAGATTGCGTTTGATCATTTTGTTGCTCCCCTTGAAACCATGTGGGCCGATCTGGCGGCCCGAAAGGTTTTACTCGGCGCAGGGCATGGCCCTGCGCCTGGTCCAATTAGCTGGCGACGATATTGACCAGTTTCCCGGGCACGACGATCACTTTGCGAATCGTCAGGCCGTCAACAAAACGCAAGACGTTTTCGTTGACACGGGCGGCGGCTTCGACTTCTTCACGTGTTGCGCTGGCCGGCATTTCGATCTGGCCGCGCAGTTTGCCGTTGACCTGGATTACCAGTGTCAGGCTGTCCTGCACCAAAGCGCTTTCGTCCAGCACTGGCCATCCGGCGTCGATCACGGGATCGGCGTAACCCAGTTGATGCCACAGCTCGTGGCAGATGTGCGGGGTGATTGGAGCCAACAGCAGCGTCACGGCTTCCAGACCTTCTTGTACCAGTGCGCGATCCTGTTCGGTGCCTTGCGCGGCTTTTTCCAGCACATTCATCAGCGTCATCACCTGAGCGATGGCGGTGTTGAATTTGTGGTTCTGGCCTACGTCGTGGCTGGCCTGCTTGATGGCCAGGTGGATCGAGCGACGAATGGCTTTCTGCTCGTCGTTCAGTCTGGCGACGTCCAGTTTACCTGGCAGGCCCTGAGTCACGTGGGCTTGAGCCAGACGCCAGACGCGCTTGAGGAAGCGGTGCGAACCTTCTACTCCAGAGTCGGACCATTCCGCGCTCATGTCGGGTGGCGAGGCGAACATCATGAACAGACGGCAGGTGTCTGCGCCGAACTGGTCAATCATCGACTGTGGATCGACGCCGTTGTTCTTGGACTTGGCCATCTTCTCGGTGCCGCCGATTTCCACCGGCAGACCGTCCGCGATCAACTTGGCGCTAATAACCTTGGCCTTGCTGTCACGCTCAAGCTCCACGTCCGCCGGATTGAACCAGGTGTAAGCTCCATTGGCTTCGCGACGATAGTAAGTCTCGGCGATCACCATGCCTTGGGTCAGCAGGTTCTTGAACGGCTCATTGGAGCTCACCAGGCCTTCGTCGCGCATCAGCTTGTGGAAGAACCGCGCGTAGAGCAGGTGAAGAATGGCGTGTTCGATACCGCCAATGTACTGATCCACCGGCAACCAGTGGTCAGCCGCGTTTTTCTCTACCAGACCGCCTTCATAGTGTGGCGAGGCGTAACGTGCGTAGTACCACGAGGACTCGACGAAGGTGTCCATGGTGTCGGTTTCACGCTTGGCAGGCTGACCGCATTTCGGGCAGCTGCACTCGTAGAACTCGGGCATGCGCGCCAGTGGCGAACCGGCACCATCGGGCACGACGTCTTCTGGCAACACAACAGGCAGTTGGTCTTCCGGCACCGGCACATCACCGCAGGTATCGCAGTGGATGATCGGGATCGGGCAGCCCCAATAGCGCTGGCGGCTGATACCCCAGTCGCGCAGGCGGAACTGGGTGCGCGAAGCGCCCAGGTTCTTCTTGATCAGCGCGACTTCAATCGCATCGAACGCGCCTGCGAAATCGAGGTCGTCGAACTCGCCGGAATTGATCAGCGTGCCGTGCTCGCCATAAGCGTCCTGCCATGGCGCCGGGTTAGTGTCGCCTGCGCTGGTGCGCACCACGGACTTGATCGGCAGGTTGTACTTGGTGGCGAACTCGAAATCACGTTCGTCGTGCGCCGGGACAGCCATGRCCGCGCCATCGCCGTAGTGCATCAGCACATAGTTGGCGACCCACACCGGCAGTTTTTCACCGGTCAGCGGGTGCTCGACGAACAGCGAGGTCGGCAGGCCTTTCTTCTCTTGAGTGGCGACGTCGGCTTCAGCGACGCTGCCGCCTTTGCATTCAGCGATGAACGCTTGCAGCTCAGGATTGTTCTGCGCGGCCAAGGTGGCCAAATGGTGCTCGGCGGCTACGGCAACGTAGGTGGCCCCCATCAGGGTGTCCGGACGGGTGGTGAACACTTTGAGTGCGCCGGCTTCGCCGATGGAATCGACGTTGTACGGGAACTGCACTTCCATGCCACGGGACTTGCCGATCCAGTTGCGCTGCATGGTCTTGACCTGTTCAGGCCAGCCAGTCAGTTCGTCGAGGCTCTCCAGCAGCTCATCCGCGTAAGCGGTGATCTTGAAGTAGTACATCGGGATTTCGCGCTTTTCGATCAGCGCGCCGGAACGCCAGCCGCGACCGTCGATCACTTGTTCGTTGGCCAGGACGGTCTGGTCGACCGGGTCCCAGTTCACGGTGCCGTTTTTACGGTAGATCACGCCTTTTTCGAACAGGCGAGTGAACAGCCATTGTTCCCAGCGGTAGTAATCCGGCTTGCAGGTGGTCACTTCACGCGACCAGTCCACCGCCAGGCCCAGGCTGCGCAGCTGGGATTTCATGTAGGCGATGTTTTCGTAGGTCCATTTGGCGGGCGCTACGTTGTTTTTCATCGCGGCGTTTTCCGCCGGCATGCCGAAGGCGTCCCAACCCATGGGTTGCAGAACATTCTTGCCTTGCATGCGCTGATAGCGGGAGATCACGTCGCCGATGGTGTAGTTACGCACGTGCCCCATGTGTAGCTTGCCGCTGGGGTAAGGGAACATCGACAGGCAGTAGAACGTCTCCTTGCCTGGCTGTTCACTGACTTCAAAGGACTTTTGCTCATCCCAGAATGACTGGGCGGCGGCTTCGATTTCACGGGGCTGATATTGTTCGTGCATGGCTACTTTTGAACTGAATAGGGGTGGCCTAATCCTCTTCAATGCAACGCTGGACGGTGACACGCCAAATCGGCGTTTCGGTGCCCAGACGAGCTGGAAGTGGAGTTACAGGAAGCGCCGTAGCATACATGACCGCACTCTACCGAGGGAAACCCTGATTACTGTCGCGCGTCTTGTAAAAGTGGCTGCGAGGGCCGTTGGTCGCAGCGCTCAGCCGGTTTGTTCATGGAAGCTAAGCTCTAAAAGGGGAGCGAGTCATATCTTCAATGAGGTGAGGGATGGTTGAGTCACGGCAAAAAGCTACAAAACCGGAACTGTACGAAAGACTGATTGATCGTCTGGGATTGGCTCTGGACGCTGCAAAAACTGCTGGTCGGCTACGCGATGAGCGTCCCCTTGAGCTGGAACTGCGGGGTCTTAGTCCCGCAGAGTTTGAATTGGTCAAAGCCTATCTGGATCGCAGTGAACGTGAAACACGTGGATGCTTGTCAGCAGCAGTTCAGCAACTCGACGCACCACGTTCGGCCAAAATCATCTGGCTCAAGGATAAAGTACCCGGCAGGGAAGCGGTAAAGGTCCGGTCCCTGCAATTCAAGTAAGGGCGCTAGAGCTATTGGCCCTTTTCTTGACACATTCCAAAGCGTAGTCCTTCCGTATTTGTTGTCGCTTTGCGTCAACCCACTTAGGCTTCGGGCATCTCTGGAGATGCTCGATGCCTTTTCGATATTTCGTGAAACAACTTTTGTTGCCCCCCGGCCTTCTCTTGCTGTTGTTGGTGCTTGCGTGGTGGTTGCGCCGCTCAAGACCAAGGCTTGCGGGTGTGTGCTTTGTCCTGGGTTGCGGGGGCTTCTGGCTGATGAGTTTGCCTGTGGTTGTGCAGTGGGGCGCTAAAGCGCTGGAACGGCAGCCGCCGCTGGCACGCGACGAGTGGGCGACGCTGGGGCAGCGCGCGGATGCCATCGTCGTGTTGGGTTCCGGGCGTGAACGCGGCGACCTGGCCTGGGGCGACGACCATCCGACTGGCGTGGGTTTGGAGCGTGAGCGTTATGCAGCACGTCTGGCCAAGGCTTCCGGTTTGCCGGTTCTGACCAGCGGTGGTCTGCATTACGGCACGCCACCCACCGAAGCGAAGATGATGGCGGACTCGCTGCTCGATGATTTCGGTGTGTCGGTGCGCTGGCAGGAAGGGCGCAGCCGCACGACGTGGGAGAACGCGCAGTTCAGTGCCGAGGTGTTATTGCCTCAGGGCATCAAGCGGGTGGTGGTCGTGACTCACGCCTGGCACATGCCGCGGTCTGTCTGGAGTTTCCAGAAGGCAGGATTTGAAGTGGTGCCCGCGCCGGTAGGTTTTTTAGGCGTGGACAATGCCCGACCGCTGGGCGGCTGGATGCCGGAATTCAAGTCGTTATGGCAATCCGGGCAATTGCTGAATGAGGCGGTGGGGCAGATCGGCTATTCGCTTTTCTATCGCTGATGATCGTTCCCACGCTCCGCGTGGGAACGCCGCAATGGACGCTCCGCGTCCGCTTCTGATGCTGTGACGCAGAGCGTCACGGGATGCATACCCACGCGGAGCGTGGGAACGATCAGAAGGGTCAGACGGTTTTTGCCATCCGGTTGGCAATCAGCGCCCAGCCAAACAACAGCACACAAACAATGATCAGCGGCCACGAACGCCATTGCAGGTACGGTGTCAGGTTGTGCATCGGCACGACCTCGCCGTACAGGATGCCGCGTTCGAACTGTGGGATCTGTGCGGTAATCTGGCCAAATGGGT
Organism: Pseudomonas sp. P5_B2; assembly: GCF_056400445.1. Lineage (NCBI taxonomy): Bacteria > Pseudomonadati > Pseudomonadota > Gammaproteobacteria > Pseudomonadales > Pseudomonadaceae > Pseudomonas > Pseudomonas sp. P5_B2. Next base: position 39,009 of record NZ_JBFULH010000004.1, read on the forward strand.
TAATCAGCCCGGACACACCATTGTTGGTAGCACGGATCATCCAGCGGCCCGCCTCAAGTGCGCGCATCTGCGCCATCTGCAAGTGTTGCAATGGGCCGATGGAGGTGCCGAACCAGGTGTCATTGCTGATGGTCAGCAGCAAGTCGCTACGAGCCGCGAGACTGGCCGCGAATTCCGGGTAGACCACTTCGTAGCAGATGAACGGCGCAATCTGGTAACCCTTGGCTTGCAGCATCGGCTGATCGGCGGGCCCGCGCGCGAAGTCGGACATGGGCAGGTCGAAGAACGCGATCAAACCGCGCAGCACATCCTGCAACGGCACGTATTCGCCAAATGGCACCAGTTTCTGCTTGAGGTAAGTGCCTTCGCCCTCACCAACGACAGTAATGCCGTTGAAGAAGCGTTTCTCGTGACGCACTTCCTGTCGGATCGGTATGCCGGTAATCAGTGCCGAATTACGTTGGGCGGTGAAGTTACCCATCATGGTCAGGTAGCTCTCCGCGGACTCCTTGAGCACCGGCACGGCGGTTTCCGGCCAGATCAACAGGTCGACGCGTTTGGAGCGAAAACTCATGTCACGGTACAGCGCCAATTGCGCGTTAAGCTGCGCCGGGTCCCACTTCATGCTTTGTTCGATGTTGCCTTGAATCGCTGCGACGCTTAGCGGTGGACCCGACGGGCTGGTCCAGGCGTGTTCTTTAAGTGCTATGCCGGCCACCCACGGGCCGATCAGCAGCAATGCACCTGCCGCTATAAACCCTTTACGCCCGGTGCGCACCAGACGCAGCGCGTTGTAGATCAGCGCGGCTGTCAGGGCGAGGGTGAAGGAAATCAGCCACATCCCGCCCACGGGCGCGAGTCCGGCCAATGGGCCATCAAGCTGGCTGTAACCGGAATAGAGCCATGGGAAACCGGTGAGGAACCAGCCACGAAACGCTTCCTGACCGACCCACAACGCCGCAAATGCCAAGGCATCCGCCAGTGGCGCTTCATTGCGACGCAACCAGCGCGCCCAAATCCAGGCCGGCAGGGCAAAGAACCATGCAATCGCGGCCGTGAAGGCCAGCATCAACAGACCGGCCAGCAACACCGATGCGCCGCCGAAGTTGTGAATGCTGTAGTAGATCCAGCTGGTGCCAGCGCCAAACAGACCAAAACCGAAACACCAGCCACGGCCCAGGGCCTGACGAGGGTTCAGTTCGCGTAAACCGGCGTAAAAAAAACCGACCGCCAGCAACGCCAACGGCCAGATATCGAACGGCGCCAGGGCCAGGGTGGTGATTGCACCGGCCGCCACGGCCAGCAGGTTACCGGGCCAGCCGGGGCGGGTTGCGCGGAGCATGTCAATCCTTAACGGGCAATTGGGGTCAGGCGCAGCAAGTGAATTCGCCGGCTGTCGGCGTTCAGGATGCGGAAACGGTAAGGGCCGATTTCAGTGATTTCGTTGCGTTTTGGCAAGTGCCCGAACGCGCTCATCACCAGACCGCCGACGGTATCAAACTCATCGTCGGAGAATTCGCTGTCGAAGAACTCGTTGAAGTTTTCGATGGGCGTCAGCGCCTTGATCAGGAAGTCACCGCTGGGCAGCGGCTTGATGTAGCTGTCTTCCTCGACGTCGTGCTCGTCTTCGATGTCGCCGACGATTTGTTCCAGCACGTCTTCAATGGTCACCAGGCCGGCCACACCGCCGTACTCGTCAATGACGATGGCCATGTGGTTATGGTTGGCGCGAAATTCGCGCAGCAACACATTCAGGCGCTTGGACTCGGGCACGAAGGTGGCCGGGCGCAGCAGATCCTTGATGTTGAAGCGGTCGCCGTTTTCCTTGAGGATCAGCGGCAGCAAGTCCTTGGCCAGCAGCACGCCCATTACGTCATCGTGGCTTTCGCCAATGACCGGGTAGCGGGAGTGGGCCGAATCAACCACGGCGGGCAGGAACTCGCGAGGGCTCTGGGTCGCCTTGATGCTGACCATTTGCGAGCGAGGGACCATGATGTCCCGTACTTGCAGGTCCGCAACCTGGATGGCGCCTTCGACGATGGCCAGCGCTTCGCTGTCCAACAGTTTGTTCTGGTGTGCATCGCGCAGGAGCTCCAGCAGCTCCTGGCGGTTTTTCGGCTCGTGGGCAAAAGCCTGGGTGAGCTTACCCAGCCATGACTTCTGCCCGTTGCTCGATCGATCTTCGCTCATAGCGATTACTCTGAATCCTTTGTTGTAACAATAGGGGATGTTTCTGTTTCGTCGTCCGCATAAGGGTCCGGATAGCCCAATTCTGCAAGCAACGTTCGTTCCAATGCTTCCATTTCTTCGGCTTCGTCGTCATCTATATGGTCGTAACCCAGCAGATGCAAGCAGCCGTGAATGACTAGATGTGCCCAATGAGCCTTCAGCTCCTTGCCTTGTTCGACGGCTTCGCGCTCCACCACGGCCACGCAGATCACTAGATCGCCCAAAAGCGGGATATCCAGAAACTCATCGGGTACATCGGCGGGGAACGATAGAACGTTAGTGGCGTAATCCTTTTGCCGCCAGGTGTGATTCAGTTCGCGGCCTTCTTCTTCGTCGACCAGGCGAATGGTCATCTCCGAATCGGCAGTGCGCTGGCGCAGGGCCAGTTCGCACCATTGGCGGAACTCGGCTTCGCTGGGGGCGGGCGCTTGTGTAGCCAGTTGCAGATCAAGCTCAAGCATCGCGGCGGTGGTCCTTGGGGGCTTCTTCGGCCACGCGGTTCTCGAAGCGCTCGTAAGCTTCGACGATGCGCTGCACCAGTGGATGGCGCACTACGTCCTTGGGCATGAAGTGAGTGAAGCTGATACCCGGCACGTCTTTGAGCACCTCGATCACATGGTGCAGCCCGGACTTGGTGCCTTTCGGCAGGTCGACCTGGGTAATGTCGCCGGTGATGACCGCGGTGGAACCAAAGCCGATACGGGTCAGGAACATCTTCATCTGCTCGACCGTGGTGTTCTGGCTTTCGTCGAGGATGATGAAACTGTTGTTCAGCGTGCGACCGCGCATGTAGGCCAGCGGCGCAACTTCGATGACCTGGCGTTCGATCAGCTTGGCGACGTGTTCGAAGCCGAGCATTTCGTAGAGGGCGTCATAGAGTGGGCGCAGGTACGGGTCGATCTTCTGCGACAAGTCGCCGGGCAGGAATCCGAGTTTCTCGCCAGCTTCAACCGCCGGGCGAACCAGCAGGATGCGGCGAATCTGCTCACGTTCCAGCGCGTCTACTGCGCAGGCAACGGCCAGATAGGTCTTGCCGGTACCGGCAGGGCCGATGCCGAAGTTGATGTCGTTGCCGAGAATCTCCTTCACGTAACGCAGTTGATTCAAGCCGCGAGGGCGAATCATGCCTTTTTTGGTGCGTAGCGCTACGGAGGGTTCGGACGGGGACACATTGTCCAGCTCTTCCACGGCCGATTCCTGCAGGAACAGGTGAACCATGTCCGGCGACAGCTCGGTACCTTTGGTTTCCCGGTACAGGCGGCGCAGGAGGTTTTCCGCGGAGGTGGTGTGTTTGGGTTCGCCGATCAATTCGAACTGGTTTCCGCGGTTGCGGATCTCGATGGTCAGGCGCTGTTCGATCAAGCGCAAATGCTCGTCGAATTGCCCGCACAGATTGGCGAAACGGCGAGCCTCAAAGGGCTCGAGGATGAAACGATGTGGTTCTATGGGTGCGTTCAAGGTCGTATTTAGCCGCCCTGGGGCAATTAAGATGAAATCAAGGATAACGCCAGTGGGCTGGGTGCGAAAGCTCTTAAATAAGATGCCGAATTCCGACACTTGATCTGTGGTGAGGGGGCTTACCCCCGTTCGGCTGCGAAGCAGTCGCAAAATCTTGGGACCGCTTCGCGATCCAACGGGGCGATGCGGCGTTCCGACAAGCCCCCTCGCCATAAAGCTCGCTCCCGCAAGGGAATGCGGTGTTACTGGATCAGCGAGCCCCGTAGCGAGTGCGGTTGTGCGGCGTCGATGTGCACATTGGCGAACTGGCCGATCAAGGTCGGATTGTCGCAGCGGAAGTTGACGATACGGTTGTTCTCGGTCCGGCCTTGCAGTTCGCCGGGGTCTTTTTTCGAATAATCGGTAACCAGGATCCGCTGGATTGAACCGACCATTTGTCGGCTGATCTCAAAACCTTGCTGGTTCAGGCGATGTTGCAGGGCGTTCAGGCGCTCTTTTTTCAGTTCTTCAGGTGTTTCGTCGGCCAGATCGGCAGCCGGAGTGCCTGGGCGCTGACTGTAGACAAACGAATAGGAAAAGTCGAAACCGACGTCTTCGATCAACTTCATGGTCTGCTCGAAGTCTTTCTCGGTTTCACCCGGGAAGCCGACGATAAAGTCCGAACTGATGCAAATGCCCGGCACGGCGGCCCGCAACTTGCGCAGTTTGGACTTGTATTCCAGTGCGGTGTGGTTGCGTTTCATCGCCGAGAGGATCCGGTCCGAACCCGATTGCACTGGCAGGTGCAGGTGCTTCACCAGTTCCGGCACATCGGCGTGGGCCTGGATCAGGCTGTCGGAGAATTCCAGCGGGTGCGATGTGGTGTAGCGAATCCGGTCGATGCCATCGACAGCGGCCACAACGCGGATCAGCTCGGCCAGATCAGCCAGGCGCCCGTCATGAGTCGTGCCGCGATAACCGTTGACGTTTTGGCCCAGCAGCGTCACTTCACGCACGCCGTTTTCGGCCAGGTGGATGATCTCGGCAATCACGTCGTCGAACGGACGGCTGACTTCTTCGCCTCGGGTGTAAGGCACCACGCAGAACGTGCAGTACTTGCTGCAGCCTTCCATCACCGACACGTAAGCGCTTGGGCCGTCGACGCGTGGCTCGGGCAAATGGTCGAATTTTTCGATTTCCGGGAACGAGACGTCGACCTGCGGCAGTTTGGTGGCGCGTGCGGCGTCGATCATTTCCGGCAGGCGGTGCAGGGTTTGCGGGCCGAAGACCACATCCACGTACGGTGCGCGATCACGAATGGCGGCACCTTCCTGACTGGCCACGCAACCGCCGACGGCGATCACCATGTCCGGGTTGGCAAGTTTCAGTTCGCGCCAGCGGCCGAGTTGGGAGTACACCCGGTCTTGGGCGCGCTCGCGGATTGAACAGGTGTTGAGCAGGATCACGTCGGCGTCTTCAGCGCGAGCAGTGACTTCCAGGGCCTGGTGTTCACCCAGCAAGTCGACCATGCGCGAGCTGTCGTACTCGTTCATCTGGCAACCGTGGGTTTCGATGTAAAGCTTCTTGGCCATGGATACAGTCATCACGTGATTCAAAGAACCGCGCATTATAGGGAACATGTCCCAAGGTTCCTACCGTTGTGCGTCCAGTGGCTATGCTATAGTTCGCGCCCTCATTTTTATCCCCAATTGTGTTGCTCGCCCACCATGACCAAACGTGAAGCTCCAATCTACAAGGTGATTTTCCTCAACCAGGGCCAGGTGTACGAAATGTATGCCAAGCAGATCTATCAAAGTGATCTGTGGGGCTTTCTGGAAGTGGAAGAGTTCGTCTTTGGCGAGCGCACGCAAGTGGTCGTCGATCCGAGCGAAGAGAAGCTCAAGGCTCAATTTGAAGGCGTGGTGCGCAGTTTTGTGCCGATGCATTCGATTGTGCGCATCGACGAGGTAGAGCGTCTGGGCACTCCGAAAATCAGCGAAGCCCGTGGCGCGGTCGGCAATGTCATGCCGTTTCCGATGCCGATGCCTGAGAAGTAGGTCAAAAAAACGAGTTGCCCCCTTCGCGAGCAAGCCCGCCCACATTTGATTTGTGTACGACACAGATCAAAATGTGGGAGCGGGCTTGCTCGCGAAGGGGCCAGTCAGATCAATACAGAAATCAGGGCAGTGGCGAAAACGGCGTACGCCCATCCGCGCTCTGCAATTCCATCAGGTATTTACGAAAGATTTGCCCCAGCACTTGGGTAGCCACTTCAAGTTCCTCGCGCGGCATCTTCTCGGCCACTTCATCCGCCGTGTCCAGCGCATCTTCGGCGCCATTGACCGCCGCCATCTTCAGCACGATGTACGCCTGAATATTATTGGCCGGTACGCCTTCGCCGTGGAAGAACATGGTGCCCAGTTTGAATTGCGCCTGAGCGTGGCCTTGCAGTGAGGCCTTTTCGAAATAGCTGAGGGCTTTATCGAGGTCGCGCGGCGCGTTTTTGCCGTTGTAGTAGAACTCACCCAACTCGTATTGCGCTTGCGCATCCCCTTCATCCGACGCTTTCTGGCAGGCGGCGAGCGCTTGTGTCAGGTCTTGCGGCTGAGTATTGAGGGTGCAGCGACCCATCGCTGGGATTAACAACGAATTGCCGCCTGCTTGTGCGAGCGCGAGCAGGGGCTGAAGGAGCAACAGGCAGCCCAATGAAAGGGCGCGGCCGGTGCGGTTCATGGGAATCGACTTACCTCTGAAGGGCACGCGGACCCATCGAGGGATCCAATAAGCGCGCATTATGAAATAAGCGGGGCCAACCTTACAAAGTCTTTACTCGTTTTTCTGCTGCGCGGGGAATATATCGCCCAATTTGCGGGAGATTATTAGCAGTAGCGTAGGAAGAGCGGTGCGGATGTAGGTAAAAGCTGACGCTGGCAGTCGCCAACGCCAGCGGCCCAGCGTTATTTCAATCCGGCGAATGCGCGCTCGGCGGCATCCAGCGTCAGTTTCAACTCGGCGTCGCCATGGGCGATCGAGGTGAAGCCGGCTTCGAAAGCGCTCGGCGCCAAGTACACGCCGCCTTCGAGCATCAGGTGGAAGAAACGACCGAACAGGGCCGCGTCGCTGGCCATCACGTCATCGAAGGTCACGATGTCGTCAGCGCCACTGAAGTACAGGCCGAACATGCCGCCGGCCTGAGTGGTCACGAACGGAATACCCGCCGCATCGGCGCGCTGTTGCAGGCCGTCGAGCAGGCGGCTGGTGTAGTCGCTCAGCTCGGCATGGAAGCCTGGACGGCTGATCAGGCGCAAAGTGGTCAGGCCGGCGGCCATGGCCAGCGGGTTACCTGACAACGTACCGGCCTGGTACACCGGGCCCAGTGGCGCGATGTGCGACATGATTTCGCGTTTGCCGCCGAAGCAGCCGACCGGCATGCCGCCGCCGATGATCTTGCCAAACGTGCTCAGGTCCGGCGTCACGCCGAAGTGTGCTTGGGCACCGCCAAGGGCAACGCGGAAACCGGTCATCACTTCGTCGAAAATCAGTACCACGCCATGCTTGTCGCACAGGGTCCGCAGGCCTTCGAGGAAGCCCGGCGCTGGTGGTACGCAGTTCATGTTGCCGGCAACCGGCTCGACGATAATGCACGCCACGTCCTGGCCGACTTCGGCGAGCATGGTTTCGACCGCGTCGATGTCGTTGAACGGCAGGGTCAGGGTGTGTTTGGCGAAGTCCGCCGGCACGCCGGCCGAACTCGGTACGCCTTGGGTCAATGCACCGGAGCCGGCCTTGACCAGCAGGCTGTCGGAGTGACCGTGGTAGCAGCCTTCGAACTTGATGATGTTGTCGCGGCCGGTGAAACCACGGGCGAGGCGAATCGCGCTCATGGTCGCTTCAGTGCCGGAGCTGACCATTCGCACCATTTCCATCGACGGCACGATCGAGCAGACCAGGTCGGCCATCTCGGTTTCCATCGCGGTCGGGGCGCCGTAGGACAAGCCGTGTTCCAGCTGTTTACGCACCGCGTCCAGCACGTCCGGATGGCTGTGGCCGAGGATCATCGGGCCCCAGGAACCCACGTAATCGACATAACGCTTGTCGTCTTCGTCGGTAACGTAGGCGCCTTCAGCGTGTTTGAAAAACAGCGGCGTGCCACCCACGCTTTTGAACGCGCGAACAGGCGAGTTCACGCCCCCGGGGATGTGTTTCTGGGCATTGGCAAACAGGGTTTCGGAACGAGACATGGTCGGGCTCTCAAATCAGATTTTAAGCTACTTAAATAGAAAGCAGTTCGTTAAAGGCACGGGCGCGGCGTGTCACTTCAGCCGGGCTCTCGGCGCCAAACAGACCGTGGACGACTGCCAGCAGATCAACCCCATGGGCCACCAATGGCGCGGCGTTTTCCAGGGTGATGCCACCAATCGCGCAAATCGGCAGGTGCAGTGTGCGGCGGGCCTGGTCGAGCAGTTCGAGGCTGCAAGTGGGGGCGCCGGGTTTGGTATTGGAATTGAAGAAACGGCCGAAGGCCACATAACTGGCGCCTTCCTTCACGGCTTGTTCAGCGAGTTCGAGTTGCGCGTGGCAGGTTGAACCGATGATTGCTTTGGAGCCGAGCAGGGCGCGGGTCGGCGACAACGGACCATCGGTCTGGCCCAGGTGCACGCCGACGTTCAGGCGTGCGGCCAATTCGGCATCGTCATTGATGATCAGCTGGGTTTTATAGCGGTCGCACAGATCGCGCAAGGCTTCGGCCTCGCGCAGGCGTCGGGCCTCATCGCTGCTCTTGTCGCGGTACTGCAGCAAGGTGACGCCGCCTTCCAGCGCCGCCTCCACGTACTCAAGCAGTTTACCGGCGAGCAATTGACGGTCGGTAATAGCGTACAGGCCACGTAGTTTCATCGAACAAGCCTCACCGCATGACTAATAGAAGTTACGAACAGAAATCCAGCGGCAGGCGGCGCGGCACGAACTGGCCTTTGCCCAATTGCTCCGCATCACGCAGGGTTCGCCATGTGTAGTTAAGCGCGGTCTGCACGGCGCTGGCTAGGTTTTCACCTTGGGCCAGACGACCGGCCAAGGCGCTGGCCAGTGTGCAACCGGAACCGTGATAACTGCCGGGCAAGCGCTGGCAGGTGAAGGTGGCGCGGTGGCCGTCGCGGCTGTACAGGCGATTGTGGATTTCGTGCTCGTCGCCATGGCCGCCGGTGATCAGCAGGTGTTTGACGAATGGCAGGAGTTTTTCGGCGCACTCGTCGGCGGTGCCTTCGGGCAGTTCGGCGAGGATGCGCGCTTCAGGAAGGTTAGGGGTAGCAATGATGGACAGGGGTAGCAGCCGTTCGCGCATGGCGTAGCCGACCTCGTCCTTGCCCAGTCGTCCGCCACCGCCGGCACGCAGTACCGGGTCGCAGACCACTGGCAAATGCGGGTGCGCCGAGAGCAGTTCGACCACGGTGTCGACCATCTCCAGGGAACCGAGCATGCCCAGTTTGACTGCGGCGACTTCGGAGTCGTTGAGCACGGCATTGGCCTGGGCCAACACCCACTCACGGTCGAGGACGCGAAAGTCAGTGACGTTGACCGTGTCTTGCACGGTCAGGGCGGTGACGGTCGGGGCCGCATGACAACCCTGAGCAAGCAGGGCTTCGATATCTGCCTGCAAGCCGGCGCCACCACTGGGGTCGTGGCCGGAGAGACAGAGGACAACGGGGCGAGAGCTGTAGATATTCATGGTGCGCGAGCTTACCACCAAACATCATTTTTCGGATGCAGCGACGTCCATTCTGACCGATACAGTGTGGCGAGGGGCTTGCCCCCGTTGAGGTGCGAAGCGCCTCCATTGCCTTCTGTCTGGATCACCGCGCCGACAGGATCGCGACTACTTCACAGCCGAACGGGGCGGTGCGGCGGTCCGACAAGCCCCCTCACCACAAATGTTCGGCGTTATTACTCTCATGACCGGGCAAACAGCTCTATATCAATGCTTGCCGCTGTAACGCCCGTCCTAGAGCCCTTGCTTTAAATATTTCAATGGTGTTCAAAGGCCATCAACGGMTATGCTAGAGTGGATCCAAACCAATAACAGGTAATGCCGGTTTTACGTCTACTCAAAAGGAATGAGGGGCTTCCTGAGATAACCGGACAGGCCACGCTGGGGCTTAAATGCGCTATTTGCTGATGTTGCTGCTTTGCTTGCCCCTCATGGTGAGCGCTGTCGAATTCGACGAGTTCACTCAAAGCCTGCCCTTGGGTCGAAGCCTGCAGGTGTTCGAAGACGCGGGCGGTCAGGCGACCATCGCCGATGTCCGTGCGCAAGCCGCGGCCGGTAACTTTAAAACCCACGATAAAGCGACACTCAACGCCGGCTATTCGCGTTCGGTGTTCTGGCTGAAAATCGACCTGCACTATCGCCCGACCAACCCGCAGGCACAACGCACCTGGTTGCTTGAACTGGCCTATCCGCCCCTTGATCACATTGATCTGTACTTGCCCGATGCCACGGGCAGCTATCAATTGGTGCGGCAGACCGGCGATGCCTTGCCGTTTGCCACGCGCGAGATTCGCCAGAACAACTACCTGTTCGATTTGAATTTCACCCCTGACCAGGCACAAACGGTGTACCTGCGCCTGCAAAGTGAAGGCTCGATCCAGGCGCCGGTCACCTTATGGTCGAGCACCGCTTTCCTCGAAGAGCAGCCGGTGCGGCTTTATGTGTTGGGGCTGATCTATGGCGTGTTGTTGGGGATGTTGGTTTACAACCTGTTCATCTACCTCAGCGTGCGCGATACCAGCTACCTCTATTACATTTTCTACATCGCTTCATTCGGGTTGTATCAGTTGTCGGTCAACGGCGCGGCCGTGGAGTATTTCTGGCCGGATAACCCGTGGTGGGCCAACGCCGCCACACCGTTCTTCGTCGGTTGCGCCGGGCTGTTTGGCAGCCAGTTCGCCCGTAGCTTCTTGCAGACAAGGTCTTACGGGCGCTGGCTCGATCGCTTGCTGCTGGCATTGATTGCATTCAGCGCGGTGGTGATCGGCCTGTCATTGATGGCCAGTTACGCCTTGGCATTGCGCCTGGCCACTGCCTTGGCCTTGATCTTCACGGTGGTGATTTTCGCCGCCGGGTTGTGTGTCTGGTTGCGTGGCTTGCGTGTGGCGCGGTATTTCATCATTGCCTGGTCGGCATTTTTGCTCGGTGGCATCGTCAATACGCTGATGGTGCTGGGTTACCTGCCCAACGTGTTCCTGACCATGTATTCGAGCCAGATCGGCTCAGCGATCGAAGTCGCGTTGCTGTCGCTGGCCTTGGCCGATCGCATCAACGCCATGCGCGAACAGCAAGCACAAACGCTGTTTGATGCGGGTCAAAAACTCGAAGTGTTGAACCAGCAACTGGCTCACAGTAACCAGCTCAAAGACGAATTCCTCGCCACACTGACTCACGAATTGCGCACCCCCATGAACGGTGTGATCGGTTCGCTGGAGTTGATGCAAACCGTGGAGATGGACTCTGAGCTGGAGCAATACCAGCAAACCGCCGCCGGTTCCGCGCGGGACATGATGCGCATGGTCAATGGCATCCTGACCTTGACCGAATTGCAGGCCGGCAAGCTCAAGGCCTCCCCGGCAGCGTTCAGCTTGAGGGGTGTGGTCGACTCCTTGCGGGTACAGTTCGAGGGCAACGCATCAAGCAAGTCGCTGGACTTCAAAGTCGACGTAATCTCGGGGCTGCCGGATCGCTTGTACGGTGACAGCGCCAAACTGACGCAATGCCTGGAATGCCTGTTGGACAACGCGATCAAGTTCACCCGGGTCGGTGGGCTGGCGCTACGGGTGACGGGCAAGCCGGTGGAAAACGGTCGGTTGTCGTTGTCGTTTGCGGTTATCGATACGGGTATCGGCTTCACTGATCTGGGGGAGGCGACGCTGTATCAGCGTTTTTTCCAGCTCGACGGTTCAATGACTCGCGAATACGGCGGTTTGGGCGTGGGGCTGGCGATTTGTCGGCAACTGGTCGAGCTGCTCGGTGGGCGCCTTACGCACCGCTCCGAGCCGGGCAGTGGTAGCCGCTTCCAGCTTGATGTCGATTTTGAAGTGCCGGTTGTAGAGCGCCCGCCCGTACCGTTAATGAGCGGTGATCTTGCGCGTTTGCGCTTGCCGTAGGATTGCAGCGTGTTGCTGGTGGATGACAACAGCGTCAATCAGTTAGTGATGCGCGGCATGTTGCTCAAACTCGGGTTCCGGGTGCGTTCCGCCGACAATGGTCTGAACGCGCTCGATCAGTTGCAGCGCGAAACCTTTCATGCGGTGCTGGTCGATTGTCAGTTGCCGCCTCAAGACGGCATCTCCCTGTGCTGCCGGATCCGCGCCTTGCCGGGTTGCGCCGAATTGCCTGTGTTCGTGGTGGCACTGAGTGCTGATCGTGAGCGCTGCCCGACCGGCGACTTGATCGATTACCTGAGCAGACCGGTGAAATTCGAAGATTTGCAGGCGGCGCTCTATCGTCGGGTTTTGTATCCAGGCTAGGGCGAAAGCGCCGACAGTTCGGCGGATATGCCACTTTGTTCGGCCACGGGGCAGTGCTTAACTGACGCCCTAGGCTGACCCAAAGGAGCCCCGTCATGAACCTGCATCAGTTCGCCGAAACCCACGAAGTCACCAACCAGCCACCGTCGCTGGACGGCACCAACCTTTATCGCATCGACTTGCCGTTGCAAGAATGGTCGCGGCGGTTCGGGGCCGGTTGGGCCGAGTCGCGGATCGACGCGTATGGCGCACTGTCCGGCGGGCCGCTCATGGAGGCAGGGTTTCTGGCGAACCAGAACAAACCGGTATTCGTCAGTCATGACCGTTATGGCCATCGTATCGATCTGGTGGAGTTCCACCCGGCCTACCATCAATTGATGCGCAACGCAGTCGAGCATGGGCTGACTTCGTTGCCTTGGGCGCATCCGCAATCCGGTGCGCATGTGGCTCGCGCGTCCATGACCTATCTGCACAGCCAGGCTGAAGCCGGCAGCGGTTGCCCATTGACCATGACCTTTGCCAGCGTCCCGGCGATGCGCCTGCAACCGGACCTGGCCAAGCAGTGGCTGCCGAAAATCCTGTCTACCGAATACGACCCGCGCAACGTCGGCATGGCGCACAAGGCCGGTGTGACCATCGGCATGGCCATGACGGAGAAGCAGGGCGGCACCGATGTCCGGGCCAACACCACCAAGGCGTATCCGGTCGGCGCCGGCGGTCCGGGACAGGCTTACGAACTGGTCGGCCACAAGTGGTTCTGCTCGGCACCGATGTGCGATGCCTTCCTTACCCTGGCGCAGACTGACAAGGGATTGACCTGTTTCCTGCTGCCGCGCCATCGCCCCGACGACACGCGCAATCAGTTCTACATCCAGCGTCTGAAAAATAAACTCGGAAATTGCTCCAACGCCTCCAGCGAGGTGGAATTCCGTGGTGCGCTGGCGTGGATGGTCGGCGAGGAAGGGCGGGGTGTGCCGACCATCATTGAAATGGTCGCCATGACCCGATTCGATTGCATGGTCGGCTCCAGCGCATTGATGCGCCAGGCCCTGACCCAGGCCAGCCATCACTGCGCTCACCGTTCGGTCGGCGGCAAGCTGCTCAGCGAACAACCGTTGATGCAAAACGTGCTCGCCGATCTGGCGCTGGAAAGCGAAGCCGCCCTGGCCTTGAGCCTGCGCATGGGCAAGGCGCTGGATCATCTGGACGACAGCCAGGAAGCGAAATTCGCCCGACTGGTGACGGCAGTGGGCAAATACTGGATCTGCAAACGCGCCCCCGCCATGATCAACGAAGCCGCGGAATGCATGGGCGGCGCCGGCTACGTCGAAGAAAGCATCCTGCCGCGCCTTTACCGTGAGGCGCCGGTCAATTCGACCTGGGAAGGTTCCGGCAACGTGCAGTGCCTGGATGTGCTGCGGGCGCTTTCGAAAGAGCCAGGTGTGCTCGACGTGCTATTCAGCGAGTTGGGCGATGGCCATGGCGACAAACGCCTGGCCGCGCACATCAGCCAGTTGCAGGCGGCGTTCAAGGACACCAGCGATATTCAATACCGAGCGCGGCAGCTCACCGAAGACATCGCTTTGGGGCTTCAAGCCAAGCTGTTGCTGGAGGCGGGGAATGCGGCGGTCAGTGACGCGTTTATCGCCAGTCGCCTGGGTTCCGCCGGTCGGGTGTATGGCGCGTTGCCGCGTGGGCTGGATGTAGAGGCGATTGTGGCCCGGTCGACCCCGCAAGGTTTTTAACCACGGATTCATGAGCACCACCCAACCAATGTGTGTGCGGGCTTGCTCGCGAAGGCGGACTGTCAGTTAACATCAATGTTGAATGTGACACCGCATTCGCGAGCAAGCCCGCACACACATTGGTTCTGCGCTGGACTTGGCATTTGTGTAGCCGCCACTGTTCCCGTGAAGCGACGATGCAGGCAAGATGAAGGTCTGCAAGTCAGAACACAGGATGCTGATCGTGACCGAAGCTTTTATTGTCGTTCAAACCGCMGAGCAAGCCGTGGACCGGCTTGCGCTCTTGCACAATCGTGCAACCACTGCGCTGAATCAGGCGCTCAAGCGTTATCTCAAGGATCGAGTTGAGCCGGACGCTGAACAGCGTGCGATGTTTCGTTATCCCGAACTGCGTCTGACCTATCTCTGCCAGGGCGAAGTCCCGCAGACCACGCGCGCCTATGCCAAGGTCCAACTGCCGGGAACCTACAGCGTCACCGTCACCCATCCAGCGGCTTTTCGTAAATACCTTCTGGAACAGCTCGTGCCGTTGATGCACGACTTCACCGTGACCGTCGAAGTCGGCGTCAGTCAGCAAAACATTCCTTATCCGTACGTGGTCGAGCAGGGCGATGAACTGGCTGGCTCCGGCGTGACCGCTGCCGTGCTGGCGCGGGTGTTCCCGAGTACCGATTTGTCCGCCGCGACCGATGGCATTGCCGACGGTTTGTACGATTGGGAAAATACCGACCCGCTGCCACTGGCGCTGTTCGATGCGGCGCGGGTGGACTTCTCCCTGCGTCGACTGGTGCATTACACCGGCAGTGACTGGCGTCATGTGCAGCCGTGGATCCTGCTGACCAACTACCATCGCTACGTTGACCAGTTCATCGTCCATGGCCTGGAGCAATTGCGCAGCGACCCGCGTTTTGTGCGCATGGTCTTGCCCGGCAACGTGATCATCGAAAAGAGCATGGATCACGGCGAAGCGTCGGCGATTGCGGCGGGCGTGGTCTGGCACCGTTATCAAATGCCGGCTTATCACCTGATCGCCAGCGATGGCCACGGCGTGACGCTGGTGAACATCGGCGTCGGCCCGTCCAACGCCAAGAACATCACCGATCACTTGGCGGTGCTGCGTCCGCACTGCTGGCTGATGATCGGCCACTGCGGCGGCTTGCGTCAGTCGCAGACCATTGGCGACTACGTACTGGCGCACGCTTACATGCGCCGCGACGGGATTCTCGACCGGGTCGTGCCGCCGAACATTCCGATTCCGGCCTTGGCTGAAGTGCAGATGGCGTTGCAACAAGCGGCGGCCAACGTCACTGGCGAGAAAGGCGATGAGCTGAAGAAACGTCTGCGCACCGGCACCGTGCTGACCTACGACGACCGTAACTGGGAATTGCGTTGGGCGCAGGAGCGCCCATTGATCAACCTGTCTCGCGCGGTAGCGGTGGACATGGAAAGCGGCACCATTGCCGCCCAAGGCTATCGTTTGCGTGTGCCGTACGGCACGTTGCTGTGTGTCTCGGACAAGCCGTTGCACAGCGAAATCAAGCTGCCGGGTTCGGCCAACGCGTTCTATGAGCGTGCGGTCAGCCAGCACTTGAAGATCGGCATCGAGGCAGTGGACCTGTTGCGCACTGAACTCAATTCGCTGCACTCGCGCAAACTGCGCAGCTTCGACGAACCACCGTTCCGCTAACAGTCATGGTCATTTGGCGGTCAGGGCACTAGCATTAGCAGCCCTGACCGTTAGATGTTCCTTACCCCATGTCTCGTCCACAACGTCCCGCTTCTCGCCGTCCTGGCGCGAACAGTCCGTCTTCAGCCCCGCGCCGTGTCGCCAAAGCGCCGCCGGCCGAGCCGAAGCTGATTCTGTTCAACAAACCATTTGATGTGCTGACCCAATTCAGCGACGGCGAAGGGCGGGCGACGCTCAAGGATTACATCGACATCCCGGGGATTTACCCGGCGGGACGGCTGGACCGTGACAGCGAAGGCTTGCTGTTGCTGACCAACGACGGCCAGCTCCAGGCGCGGATTGCCGACCCGAAACACAAACTGGCCAAGACCTATTGGGTTCAAGTCGAAGGCGAGCCAAGTGCCGAGCAATTGCAGCGGTTGCGCGATGGTGTCGAACTGAACGACGGCATGACCTTGCCCGCCGAGGCGCGGCAGCTTGAAGAGCCCGAACTGTGGCCACGCAACCCGCCCGTGCGCTTTCGCAAAAGCGTGCCGACAAGCTGGCTGGAGCTGGTGATTCGCGAAGGGCGAAACCGTCAGGTGCGGCGCATGACGGCGGCGGTCGGCTTGCCGACATTGCGTCTGGTGCGGGTCAGAATCGGCGACTGGACGATCGAAGGGCTCGATCAGGGCCAGTGGAAAGAAGTGCCCGCGCGCTTATAACGTGCCGGATTCGATCAGTCCGATCACTACGCTCTTGATGATGAACGCGGCCACGCCCAGACCCAGGACAAAGAACAGAATGAGCGAGCCAAAGCGCCCGGCCTTGGACTTCTTCGCCAGATCCCAGACGATGAAACCCATGAAAATGATCAGGATGCTGACAAGGCCAGTCATCATCCACTCTTCAAATACTGCAGGATCCATCGTACTTCTCCAGCGCGGGCAGGGCTAAAAGGGCGCGGCGAGTATACGCCATGCTGGAATGGTGCAGCATGGACCTGCGTCGGTGTGCCGCAGGCATTTGTCGCCTGGGCCGGCCCCTTCGCGAGCAAGCCCGCTCCCCCACTGGATCTTCTGTGAATACAGAATTTGTGAACGCCCGAAATTAAATGTGGGAGCGGGCTTGCTCGCGAATGCGTCCTTAACTGCGCAGATGAGTTAAAGGCAGTTCAGTGCTATTGAGCACCTGGTTCAACACAAAACTCGACCGCACGCTGGTCACCCCGTCAATTCGCGTCAGATGCCCCAGTAGCAGTTTCTGATAGTGATCCATATCCGGCACCACCACCTTCAGCTGATAGTCGGCATCCATCCCCGTTACCAGGCTGCATTCCAGCACCTGCGGCAAGGTACGAATCGCCGCTTCGAAGTTCTCGAATCGTTCCGGTGTGTGCCGGTCCATGCCGATCAGCACGTAAGCCGTCAGGCTCAGACCGAGCATCTTGCGGTCTAGCAGAGCGACCTGGCGGGAGATGTAGCCATCGTCCTCCAGTTGCTTGACCCGGCGCGAGCATGGCGAAGGCGACAGGCCGATGCGTTCGGCAAGTTCCTGGTTGGAGATGCGCGCATCACGCTGCAATTCCGCCAAAATGCTCAAGTCGTATCGGTCGAGTTTGCTCATCAATCAGTCCTTTGTCGTAACTATTGCGGCAGATTATCTATCCAGGGTTAAAAATTGCGCAAGTGATGTTTATTTGAGCAATCTTCGCAATCCTCTGCCGGCGCCTCAGGCCTATTCTTATCACCAGAATCAYTGCTCGGACAAACAGTCCACAGCGGCTCGCCCAACCAGGCCAGTCGCGGCCGCTACCCCCACCGGGGATGTGCCGGCCCCCGAGCTGCACACTGTCCAGAAGACGGCGTGAGGTGAGCCGGCGTCAAAAGCGTCGAGCACGGACGAAGTTCTCAAAGGGAGGCCGACGGGTCTCCCTTTTCTTTTGCGTGCGATTTCTGTTCTGCCCTCAATAAATAAGTTTCGCGACTGATAACCTGTTGCAGAACCGGCCTGTGCTTTTCCAGTCTTACCTACAGGCCCTAACCCGCAGTGAGGAAAAGCATGAAGTCGCGCATCTGGCGTCTAGCCGGTGTTGGTGTGTTGTGCGCCAGTGTCACTGCGCAATCGCTGGCCGATGATCAGCAAAACCGTGGGCCCGATGGCGGCCAGCAAGGGTCGGACAGCCATCAGGGAAACGGCCAGGGCCATGGCGGTAATAATCAGCCGCCCCCGCAAAACAATGACGTCAATCGTGGCGACAATAACCGCCAATCCCAGCACTACGGCCAGCATCAGAACAATGGCCAGTGGCAGAGCCGTCCGCAGCCCGACTTCAACAATCCGGTTCGATCGCCTCCGCCCCCGCCACAACTGCCGGCCAATGACCTGCCGATTCAACCCCGTCCCGACACCGTGCGCCAGACCCAGCCGCCACAGCGTGGTTACTATCAGGACGTGCCGCGGCGCAATGACAACAATCAGCACTGGAACGGCTATATCGGCGTTCCATCCAGTGACAATCATTGGCAGGGTCGACCGAGTGGCCGCGCTAATGGCTGGGCCCCCGGCCCGCAATATCGCCCCGGACACGTGATCGACCGCTTTGCGGACCGCGAGTATCGCGTGCCTTACCATGGCATGGATTATTTCTACTCTGGCGGTTACTGGTATCGCCCGCTGGGCCCACGCTATGTGGTGGTTGAACCACCGCACGGGATTCGCGTCAGCTATTTGCCGGAGTACGCGGAGCAGGTGTTGATCGGCGGGACTGTACTGTTCCTGGCGGCAGGCTCGTATTACGCCTATGAGGAGAGCACGCGGGATTACGTCGTGGTCGAGCCACCAGCTGGCACCTTGCAACCGCAACAGCAGCCGCAAGTCGCCAGCAACGGATATGACGTGGAGGCGTATCCAGCCAACGGGCAGTCGGCAGAGCAGGTCAATCAGGATGGTTACGAGTGCTATCAATACGCGGTGCAGCAGAGTGGCTTTGACCCGCGAACCGCGACCTATCAACCGGACCCATCGGTGGTTCAAAACTATCGCCAGGCCCAAGGCAACTGCTTGAGCAGCCGTGGTTATCAGGTTCAGTAGCAGATATAAGCTTCAAGCTTAAGGCTTGTAGCTCGAAGCTGCTCTCATAGGATCGGCGTGCACCAGCACTTCGGCTCGGGGGTAGGCGGCGTGAATCGCATCGGCGGCCTGATCGCTGATGCCATGGGCGACTGACAAGGTCAAATCCCCCGGCAACTCCAAGTGCAATTGCACGAACCACTGGCTACCGGAAACCCGCGTGCGCAGATCATGCGCACCCAAAACCCCCGGCACGCTGCACGCCAGTTCGAGCATGTGCTGGCTGACATCTGGCGGCAGTTCCTCATCCATCAATACCGTAAAACTTTCCCGGGCGATCTGAATCGCGCTCCAGAGAATGTACGCGGCAATCCCCAGGCCGAACCACGGGTCGACCTGATGCCAGCCAAACCCGGCCAGCACCAGCGCCACCAGAATGCTGCCGTTGAGCAGCATGTCCGAGCGGTAATGCAGTGAGTCCGCGCGCACTGCGTTGGAGCCGGTGGCCTTGACGACGCGATATTGCAACATCAGCAACGCCAGCGTCAGCGCCAG
The DNA here is from genome assembly GCF_056400445.1 of Pseudomonas sp. P5_B2. Lineage (NCBI taxonomy): Bacteria > Pseudomonadati > Pseudomonadota > Gammaproteobacteria > Pseudomonadales > Pseudomonadaceae > Pseudomonas > Pseudomonas sp. P5_B2. Next base: position 58,233 of record NZ_JBFULH010000004.1, read on the forward strand.
GGACAGCACAATCACCCCGATGCTGATCCACGGCGCGCCCACCGGTTCCGGATGTTGCAGTCGTTCAAACGCCTGCAAGGCAATCAACACCGCACTGCCTCCGATGAACAATGCCTGGGCCATGCCCGCCAGCGACTCGGCCTTGCCATGCCCGTAACGGTGATCGTCATCGGCCGGGCGCAAGGCGTAATGCACCGCCAGCAGGTTGAGCAGCGACGTGACGCCGTCGAGCGCCGAGTCGGTCAACCCGGCGAGCATGCTCACCGAACCGCTCAACCACCAGGCGATGGCTTTGGCGACGATCAGCGTACACGCCACCGCCACCGAGGCGCGGGTGGCCAGCCGCAGCAGGCGGGCATGTTCGGAGCTGGAAATCATAAGTGCGGCTTTTCCTTCTGGTTTACGCGGCGGGTTGCAGGCCGAACATCGCCAGTTGCTGGGCGCTGCCCTTGTGTTGAATCAGGCGTGGGTCGTCCAGCGGGAAGCTGCGGCCCAGTTCCGTTTCGAGAATAGTCTGCAGCTTGTGGTTATCGACCTTGCCGTCGGCGCCGATCGCTTCCTTGAGTTTTTCCGGGGCTACCTGAGCGGTCTTGCCAGGCTCCAGATAAATCGCGCCGGTGGCGAAGTCGACCGCAAAAGCGATAAGGCCGGGGATGATGTAGAACAGCAGGCCTACGGCATCCAGTGCCGCAACAACCGGGTCGATCTTGCCGTCGATCTGCCCACGGCGGTCGGGGAAGAAAATCGAGCCGCAAGCGGTAACCTGGGTCAGCAGAGTTGCGACCAATACACCGCCAATCAAGCGAAAGGGAACACGCATATGAAATCTCCTGGGTCATCTGGAAAACGAAGCGACGTCGTTATGAATTAGGACCGTGATAAAAGCCGAGCAGTTCGCCGTTATACTCGCGCCGGCAGGGCGTGCCCACAGTAAATTGCRGCCGCGTCTCACTCCCATTGGGATAGTTGAGGATTGATGTTGTTTTTTTCAGATCGACAACGCGCAACGGCTGATGAAGGTTATCGGGGTTCGGCCCTCCGGGCTGAAGCTGTGGATGCGCCATGCTGCGTTGCGGGACTTGGCAAGGAAACGACCCTTACCTGCGTCCCGCGCCTTGCCTGGCACGCCCACAGCTTCAACGTGACTCGCAATTTACTGTGGGCACGCCCTGGGGAGCCAGCATGATTTCTTTACCGATTGATGAAGTTTTACCCGCCCTGCGTGAAGCCTTGGCGACACGCCACGAAGCCGTGCTCGAAGCACCGCCCGGCGCCGGTAAAACCACCCGCGTGCCCTTGGCCTTGCTCAACGAGACCTGGCTGGCCGGGCAGACCATTCTGATGCTTGAACCGCGCCGGTTGGCAGCGCGGGCGGCGGCCGAGCGTCTGGCCAGTGAGTTGGGCGAGAAGGTCGGTGAAACCGTCGGCTATCGGATTCGGCTGGACAGCAAAGTCGGCCCCAACACCCGCATTGAAGTGGTCACCGAAGGCATCCTCACGCGCCGTTTGCAGGATGACCCTGCGCTGGAAGGCGTTGGCCTGCTGATCTTCGATGAGTTCCACGAACGCAGCCTCGACGCCGATCTGGCGTTGGCCCTGAGCCTGAATGGCCGAGAGCTGTTTCGCGACGATCAGCCACTGAAAATTCTTTTGATGTCGGCGACTCTGGAAGGCGAACGCCTGGCCGGGTTGCTCGACGACGCGCCGATCCTGCGCAGCGAAGGCCGGATGTACCCGGTGGCAATGCGCTGGGGCCGGCCGTTTCAGGCTGGTGAATTCATCGAGCCACGGCTGGTGCAGACCATCCTTGAGGCGTTGAACGACGAAACCGGCAGCGTGTTGGTGTTCCTGCCGGGACAAGCGGAAATCCGTCGCGTGCATCAGCAACTGGCCGATGCGCTGGGCGATAGCTCGCAGGTGCTGCTTTGCCCGCTGCACGGTGAACTGGATCTGAATGCCCAACGCGCGGCGATCGATCCGGCACCGTCCGGCAAGCGCAAAGTGGTGCTGGCGACCAACATCGCCGAGACCAGCCTGACCATCAATGGCGTGCGGGTGGTGATCGATGCCGGACTGGCGCGGGTGCCGCATTTCGATCCCGGCAGCGGCATGACCCGTCTCGACACCCAGCGTATCTCCAAGGCCAGCGCCACTCAGCGCGCGGGCCGGGCAGGGCGCTTGGAGCCGGGGGTGTGTTATCGCTTGTGGTCGCAGGATCAGCACGAGCAACTGGCGGCGTATGCCAGTGCGGAAATTCTCTCGGCGGACCTCGCCGGCCTGGCGTTGCAACTCGGTCGTTGGGGCGTGACGCCGGGTCAGTTGGTTTGGTTGGACGTACCTCCGGCCGCCGCTTATGCACAGGCGCAGGATTTGCTGGATCGACTGGGCGCATTGGATGGCGAAGCGCTGACTCGTCACGGTCAGTCAATGGCGGAGCTGCCGGCGCACCCGCGGATCGCGCATTTGCTGTTGCGTGGGCAGGCACTCGGTTTGGCCGACATGGCCTGCGATGTCGCGGCGTTGCTCGGCGAGCGCGATATTTTGCGCGGTGCGGGCGCCGATCTGCACAGCCGCCTGGCGCTGTTGTCCGGGCAAGAACGCGCCGCTCGGGGGGCTCAGGGCGGTGTGCAACGCGCTCGGCAATTGGCGCGACAGTATCGCGGTTACCTGCGCGGTAAAGCCTCGGAACCGGTCAGCGATCCCGATCATCCGCGCTGGCTCGGCGCGCTGCTGGCGTTGGCCTATCCCGACCGTGTCGCCCAGCAACGCCGTGCCGGTGGTGCGGAATATCGCTTGGCCAACGGCCGTGCGGCGTTGTTCGCCGAGGCTGACAGCTTGATGAAACAGGCATGGCTGGTGATCGCTGATCTAGGCAGCCGACAGGGCCAGCGTGAGGAGCGGATTTATCTGGCGGCGGATTTTGATCCGGCGCTGTTCGATTCGGTACTCGCCGAGCAAGTGCGCATCGTCGATCAACTGGATTGGGACGAGCGTGAAGGAGTGTTGCGTGCCGAGCGGCAGCGCAAAGTCGGCGAATTGATCCTCTGTCGCGAGCCGTTGACCGGTCTCGATGAAACCGCCCGCAGCCAGGCGTTAGTCAATCTGGTGCGGCGTAAAGGTTTGGAGTTGCTGCCATGGACCCCGGAGCTACGTCAGTGGCAGGCGCGGGTCGCGTTGTTGCGCCAGTTGGATATGGCCGGCAAGGGCGAAAGCGAGTGGCCGGATGTCAGCGACACCGCGCTGCTCAAAAGCCTCGAGCAGTGGCTGATGCCGTATCTGGGCAAAGTCTCGCGGCTCAGTCACTTCGCCAATTTGGACCTGTCGAGCATCGTCCACAACCTGCTGCCGTGGCCGCTGCCGCAACGGCTCGATGAGCTGGCGCCGCATCATTTGAGTGTGCCGTCGGGTTCGTCGATTCGTCTGGATTACAGCGAGCAACCGCCGATTCTCGCGGTGCGCTTGCAGGAGTTGTTTGGCCTGGCCGAGACCCCGCGCATTGCGGGTGGCCGGCAAGTGGTGAAGCTGCATCTGCTGTCCCCGGCGCGGCGGCCGGTGCAGGTGACTCAGGATCTGGCGAACTTCTGGCGCAGCACCTATGCCGAGGTGAAGAAGGATTTGAAGGGGCGGTATCCGAAACACTATTGGCCGGATGATCCTTTGGTGGCCGAAGCGACTGCGCGGATCAAACCGCGTAAATAGTTCGTCAATAATTGCGTAGAACCCTGTGGGAGCAAGCCTGCTCCCACATGTTTTTGCATTGTCAGTTAGCCGGCAACAGGAACCGAGCAATGACGGGAAGGTGATCGGAAATGCGCAACGTATCGTCCTGCCTCACCGTCGCCTCGACCCGTTTGATGCGTGGGCTGTAGAACAAATAGTCGACGGTTCGATCCGGGCCGTTCAGTCCCGGATCGTTCGGGTAGTGGGTCAGCCAGCGTGCGCGGTCGATTCCACCGGCTTCGTTGTTGGTCGGAATCATCGGGTATTTATCCCACAACACATGCAGGGCGCTGTCGGCGGAGTAGGGGGTGCGCTGCTCGCTGGGCAGGCGTTGGTATTGCCCCAGCGGCAACAGATTGAAGTCGCCACCAATCAGCCACGGTGTGCCAAGGCTTTCTAGTTTGTCGAGGACTTTGGCAATAGCCGTTACTTGGGCCTGTAGCGTTTCGTCGGGCGGGATAACGCGGTCCAGATGGGTATTGAGAACTGCTATCTGACCGCCGTCGTTCAACGTCAGATAAGTCACCAACACGGCGTTTTTCGGTTTGAACTGGCGACTGATCACGTTGGCCGGTTCGACCGGCAATTGCAGACGTTCGGCGTGTTTGATCTGGTAGCGGCTGAGGGTTGCCAGTTGCCGGCCGACGCTGCCGAAGATGTGCGGGTCCGGGACGAAGTCCGCCTTCCAGTCGAAGGCGTGGGCGCTGCATGGATACAGGTCGGCGACCCGTTCCTGCAGCAATTTGAGCTGGTTCTGGTAATCGCTGGCCTTGGCGCCGTCGTCGAGCTCCTGCAACAGCACGACGTCCGGTTGCTCGTCGCGAATCACCCGCGCCACTTCATCGAGGCTGAAGGCCATGTCTTCGGGGGTGGGGGAGTCATCGGTGCCGGAAGCGAGGTCATTCCAGAACACGTAACGCTTGCCGGCCAGGTACTGGACGTTCCAGGTCATCACCTTCAGCGCCTGGCCAGGAGCCAGGGCGGGTGCCGGGGTGCTGCAACCGACCGGCAGCACTTCCCTGGCTTCGGGGCGCCAGGTCCAACTGTAAATCATCACGCTGGTCAGGCCGATCACGATCAACAATCCCAGCAAGGTGTAGCGCAGTAGTCGGGTCATGGCTCGGCTTATAGCGTTACGGAAATTGACCCCGAGCATAACCGAGTGACGGGTGGTCACCCAAGGTCAGAGTGGCCCGTCGATTTTTTCCGGGACCTCGCTGATCAGCATGAACAAGCGGAACAGCACCACGCTGGTGAACAGTTGCAGGAAGCTGTGGGCACTGTCGATCAGTATCGAGACCACCGGGTTTTGCGGCTCGGGGTATATCGCCAGCGTTGCGCCCTTGAGCAGCCACAACGGTCCCATCACGCACAAAATGCACACCAGGATGCGCATGAAATGGCCACGGGTCTGGCGCAAGCTTTCCTTCATCGCCGCCAGCGGAGCAAGGCCTCGCAGTACCAGCAGGTATTCGCCGAACGCCAAGGTCACCATCAGATAGATACCGGGCAGGAAGTACAGCGACAGGCCGAGCAAGATCAGCAGGGTGTTCAGGGCGGTCAGCAGGGCGAAGCGCGGCCACAAGTAAGCGGCTCTGGACAGCAAAGCGCGATTGCCCGGCGATTCGCCACGGCTGCGGGCGTCGAGAAACAGAATCAGGGCGGCGGTGTACAGCGGATAAACCAGCAAGCCGACGATCACACTGACGCCGGGAAAACTGTCCGGCTCGGTGGTGTGGTTGACAACTTGTTGCAGCAGTGACTCGAAGATCACCAGCGGCAAGCACAGTTGCACGATCTGGCCCAGATTGCGCTTGAAGAAATACAGGGAGTCTCGCAGTACATCTAACGGATTCATCAGTCGGTATCGCTGGTTGGAAGCAGTGGCCCACTTTAACCGATGAAACCCTTTGGGACGCAAACGTAAACGTTCGGTAAAGCTCATTGAAACAACCTGTACCCGCCTCCATTACCGATGAGCACCTTTTCCACAATGGAGAAGGGCGACGATTTTCCCGGCAATCTACGAGGTCGCCATGAACAGCGAAGAACAAACCCTGATCGATGGACTGTTTTCCCGGCTGCAACAAGCCGAAACGGATTCAGCCCCGCGCGACACCCAGGCTGAGGCGCGGATCAAGGAACACCTGACTCGCCAGCCTGCGGCCGGCTATTTCATGACCCAGGCGATTCTGGTTCAAGAAGCCGCCCTCAAGAGCCTCGACGAACAGAACAAACAACTGACACGGCAGGTGCAGCAATTGCAGGCCGAATTACAATCGGCCAAGGCTCAGACAGTGGCGCCGGCGTCGAGCGGTGGTGGCTTTTTGTCGAGCATCTTCGGTGGCAGTGCCCGCGATCCACAGCCAACTCCGACCCAGAGTGCAGCGCCATCCACGGGCGGCTGGCGCGAACCGGCACGGCCATCGTTCAATTCGCAAGCGTCACAGCAAAACTTCGGCGCAGCGCCTCCTCAACAAAATTACGCCCCGCAACAGCAAGCTCCGGCGGGGGGCGGCAGTTTTCTAGGTGGTGCGTTGAAGACTGCAGCCGGCGTGGCGGGTGGCGTGATGCTGGCACAAGGCATCAGCAGTCTGTTCCATCAAAATCAGCAGCCGGAAGTGGCTGAAGTGATCAAGGAAGAGCCGGCTCAGGTCAACGATCAGAACGACAGCGGCAATGGCTGGGGCGACGACCAGCGCACGGCTGATAACTCCAGCGATCAAGGCGGTTTTGCCGACACTGATTACAGCAATGATGATTCGTCATTCTTCGGCGGCGACGACGATTCCTTCGTCTGACACGCCATTCGTCCGGGGCGCGACCGTGCCCCGGGCCGATTATTCGCGGAACAATCCTTCGGGCTGGCATACTGGGCAACTTTTCGGGCCCGGTGCCTGATCTCGCCTGCGCGCCTGTGCGCCAAGAGGAAGTCCGCGGTGAAAAAAATCGCAGTGTTCGCCGATGTTCAAAACCTCTATTACACCGTGCGTCAGGCCTATGGTTGCCACTTCAACTACGCCGCGTTGTGGGCTGACATCAGCAAACAGGGCGAGATTGTCGAGGCCTATGCCTACGCGATCGATCGTGGTGACAGCAAACAGCAGCAGTTTCAGCAGATCCTGCGCAACCTCGGTTTCACCGTAAAGCTCAAGCCCTACATCCAGCGCAGCGACGGTTCGGCCAAGGGCGACTGGGACGTGGGCATCACCCTCGACATCATGGACGCCGCCGATCATGTCGACGAAGTGGTGCTGGCCTCCGGCGACGGGGATTTTGACATGCTGCTGGAGCGCATCATCAGCAAACACGGGGTACAAGCGGTGGCCTACGGCGTACCGGGCCTGACCGCCAATTCGCTGATCCGCGCCGCCAGCCGTTACGTGCCCATCGAAGGCGCGTTGCTGCTCAAGAATTGATTTTTACGGAGTTGAAACAGGTTTGGAACGCATAGCAGTCATCGACTTTGAAACCACCGGGATCTCCCCGAGCAGCAGCTGCCGGGCCACGGAAATTGCCGTGGTGATTCTTGAACAGGGGCGCATCGTCGAGCGTTACCAGAGCCTGATGAATGCCGGCGTGCGTGTGCCGGCCTTCATCGAGCAACTCACCGGCATCAGCAACGCCATGCTGCGCACCGCGCCGTCGGCCGAACAGGTGATGAACGAGGTCAACGAGTTCGTCGGCATCACGCCGCTGCTGGCGCACAACGCTGCATTCGACCAGAAGTTCTGGGACTTTGAGCTGGGGCAGATCAAGCGCACGCGTTTGCAGAACTTTGCCTGCTCGCTGCTATTGGCCCGGCGGTTGATGCCAGCTGCGCCGAACCACAAACTCGGCACCCTCACCACGTTCGCCAACTTGCCCAATACCGGCAAGGCCCACCGGGCCATGGCTGATGCCGAGATGGCTGCCAACCTGACGGCGCATCTGGCTGAAGAGCTGCGGCGCAAGCATGGGTTGCGCGAGTTGTCCCATGATTTGCTGTGCAGCTTGCAGAAAGTGCCGGCAGCGAAGATCAATGAACATCTCAAGCGCCATCGCGGTTTCTAAACCCACCACAAATCCCCTGTGGGAGCGGGCTTGCTCGCGAAAGCGGTGTGTCAGTCCGCCTGCATGATCACGCATGGATCGCCGGTGACCCGGTGGCACTCGGTCAATTGCGGGATTTTGATCAAGTCGTCGTAGGCCTTTTGATTGCCATGCTGGTTCAGGCGCAGTTCGATCACGCACTGGATCGGCAAACCGAGCTTGGCCATGTCGACTTTCGCCTGGTAACCGGTAATCACGCCACTGGCTTCCAGTTTGGCCACGCGTTCGGCCACGGCCGGGGCGGACAGGTTGACCTTGCGCGCGAGGTCGGCGTAAGACGCACGGCCGTTTTCCAGCAGGGCGGCGAGGAGCATGCGGTCGTATTTATCCATCGTCGTGCACCTGAAAAATGACTGACTTTCGAAAGCACGGTTTATAACGCCGATCTCCGTGTTTTGAAAAGTGTACCGGCGCTATAAACAGGTTTTGTAACTTATTTTTCGCTATTGGCCTTTCTAGAATAGCTGTTCACATTGCCTTTTCATCGAGCTGATCATGCCTGGCTTACGTCGTTTTCCCTTACCGTTGATCGCCGCTTTCTTCGCGTTGTACGTGATTTGGGGATCAACCTATCTGGCGATCCGCATCGGTGTGGAGTATTGGCCGCCGTTGTTGCTGGCCGGAATCCGTTTTGTGGTCGCCGGGACGCTGATGTATGCCTTCCTGCGCTGGCGCGGGGCGCCGGCACCGACCTGGGCACAGTGGAAAGCGGCTGGCATGATCGGGGTCTTGCTGCTCGCTGGCGGTAACGGCGGAGTCACTGTGGCCGAACACATGGGGGTGGCCTCCGGTGTGGCAGCCTTGGCGATTGCGACGGTGCCGTTGTTTACCTTGTTGTGCGGATATTTCTGGGGCGCGCGTAATACCCGTCTCGAATGGGCCGGGATTGCACTGGGGCTGGTCGGCATTGCCATGTTGAATCTCGGCTCAAACCTGCAATCGAGCCCGCTGGGCGCGGCCTTGCTGGTGCTGGCAGCGGCTTCCTGGGCGTTCGGTTCGGTCTGGAGCAAACACTTGCCATTACCCGAGGGAGCGATGGCCAGCGCTGTGGAAATGCTGGTCGGCGGCGTCGTACTGTTAATCGGTAGTGCGCTGAGCGGCGAGCATCTGCAAGCCCTGCCGCCGATCCAAGGGTGGGCGGCCCTGGCGTATCTGACGTTCTTCGGTTCGATTATCGCGTTCAACGCTTATATGTATCTGTTGAAAAACGTGCGTCCGGCGGCGGCGACCAGTTATGCCTACGTCAACCCGGCAGTGGCGGTGTTGTTGGGCATCGTGTTTGTTGGCGAGACCATCGGCATCGAAGAAGGGCTGGCGATGCTGGTGATCATCAGCGCGGTGGTGTTGATCGGTTTGCCGCAGTGGCGCCGGGCGCCTGAGCAGCCGGCTGTAGTCGTACCGACAGAATCCCGTGTGAATTAGGGTAAACTGCGCGCCATTGCATCTTGTTTTGCACACTTGTTTTGAAAAACCCGCGCTGAATTCTCCTACGGTAATCCCATGACTTTCGCCACCCTTGGCCTGATCGAACCCTTGCTGCGCTCTCTCGAGACGCTCGGCTACCAGACCCCGACGCCGGTTCAGGCGCAAGCCATTCCGGCGGTGCTGGCCGGTCGCGACCTGATGGCCGCGGCCCAGACCGGCACCGGCAAGACCGCCGGTTTTGCGTTGCCGCTCCTGCAATTGCTGGCCATGGAAGGGCCGAAAGTCACCGCCAACTCGGTACGCGCGCTGATTCTGGTGCCGACCCGCGAGCTGGCGGAACAGGTTCACGAAGCCGTGCGTCAGTACGCCGAGAACCTGCCGTTGAGCACTTATGCGGTGTACGGCGGCGTCAGCATCAACCCGCAAATGATGAAACTGCGCAAAGGCGTCGACCTGCTGGTGGCCACGCCGGGCCGCTTGCTCGACCTGTTCCGTCAGAACGCGCTCAAGTTCAATCAGCTGCAAACCCTGGTGCTGGACGAAGCCGATCGCATGCTCGATCTGGGCTTTTCCGAGGAGCTGGGCAACATTTACAAGGCGCTGCCGAAGAAACGTCAAACGCTGTTGTTCTCGGCGACGTTCTCCGATGCGATCCGCACCCTGGCCGGGCAGATGCTCAACGATCCGCTGAGCATCGAAGTCAGCCCGCGTAACGTAGCCGCGAACACGGTTAAACAGTGGGTGGTGACGGTCGACAAGAAGCGCAAGCCGGAGCTGTTCGTTCACTTGCTGCGCAAAGGCAAGTGGAAGCAGGTGCTGGTGTTCGCCAAGACCCGCAACGGTGTCGACGCACTGGTGGAAAAACTCCAGGGCCTGGGCATCAATGCCGACGGCATCCACGGCGACAAGCCTCAGGCCACCCGTCAGCGCGCACTGGACCGTTTCAAGGCCAGTGAAGTGCAGATCCTGGTCGCCACCGACGTCGCGGCACGTGGTCTGGATATCGAAGATTTGCCGTTGGTGGTCAACTTTGATCTGCCGATCGTGGCCGAGGACTACATCCACCGCATCGGGCGTACCGGCCGAGCGGGTAACACCGGCCAGGCGATTTCGCTGGTCTGCGCCGATGAAGTGAATCTGCTATCGGCCATTGAGACATTGACCCGTCAGACATTGCCTCGACAGATGGAACATGACTTCGAACCTGAACACCGCGTGCCGGATACCGATGCCAGTGGTCAGGTGGTCAAGAAGCCGAAAAAGCCGAAGAAGCCAAAGACCTCCAGTGGCGGCGGCAAGCGCAACCTGGGCAAGTGGGTTGAGAGCGGGGATGCTTCGGCACCGGAGCCTTCGATCAAGCCTGTGCGCAAAGTGCCGGTGTTCAATACCGGGCCGCGTAAGCGTAAACCTTGATTACGTAAGGATCGTTCCCACGCTCTGCGTGGGAACGCTTCTTGTGACGCTCTGCGTCACGCTGGACGCGGAGCGTCCATGGCTGCATTCCCACGCGGAGCGTGGGAGCGATCAGTGGTGTTGTTTCAACCACTCCACCATCCCCATCCCCGCCGCCCGCCCACTGGCGAAGCACGCCGTCAGCAGATAGCCGCCCGTCGGCGCTTCCCAATCCAGCATCTCCCCCGCGCAGAACACGCCAGGCAATTGTTTGAGCATCAACCGCTCATCCATCGACTCGAACTTAACACCACCTGCGCTGCTGATGGCTTCGTCCAGTGGGCGGGTTTTCACCAATGTCAGCGGCAATGCCTTGATCGCTTTGGCCAGCAATGCCGGGTCGGTTAAGCAGTCGGCCGGTGTCAGTTCACGCAGCAATGCGGCTTTGACCCCGTCAAGGCCCAGCTGACTGTGCAAGTGTTTGGACATCGAACGTGAACCGCGCGGTTTGCTCAGCGCTGCCTGCACTTTATCCACAGGCTTGCCCGGCAGCAGGTCCAGATGAATGGTCGCGCAACCATTGAGGTTGATGGCTTCGCGGATCGGTGCCGACAGGGCGTAGATCAGACTGCCTTCAATCCCGGTTGCCGTGATCACACATTCCCCGAGCCGTGGCACGTCGTCATTGAGGCCGATGGCGATGTTTTTCAGCGGCGCCCCGGCGAATTTGTTGACCATCAACTCGCTCCAGGCCTGCACTTCGAAGCCGCAATTGCTCGGTTGCAACGGCGCAAGTCCTACGCCGCGCTGTTCAAGCGGCAGCATCCACGCACCATCTGAACCGAGGCGCGACCAACTACCGCCACCGAGGGCGAGCAGGGTGGCGTCAGGTGTCAGGCTTTTTTCACCGTCGGGGCTCGTCACGTTCAGGCTGCCGTCGGCATTCCAACCGAGCCAACGGTGGCGGGTGTGGATAACTACGCCAGCGTCTCGCAAGCGTTTGAGCCAGGCGCGCAGCAGGGGCGCGGCTTTCATGTCAGTCGGGAACACCCGGCCGGAACTGCCGATAAAGGTTTCAATGCCCAGCTCATGAATCCATTGGCACAGCGCGTCGGCGCCAAAGGATCGCAGCAGCGGCGCAATCTGCGGAGCGCGCTCGGCGTAGCGCGAGAGAAATGCCGGGTAGGCTTCGGAATGGGTGATGTTCATGCCGCCGACCCCGGCCAGGAGGAATTTGCGTCCCACCGAAGGCATGCCGTCGTACAGGTCGACCTTGACCCCGGCCTGACTCAGCACTTCAGCCGCCATCAGGCCGGCAGGGCCGCCGCCGATGATGGCGACTTGAGGGGGGAGGGCGGTCGAGGATTGGGTCATGGAATGCGCTGCGGTTTGGCGAGATAGGGCGGGCATTCTACCAGCACAGATCCCTGTGGGAGCGGGCTTGCTCGCGAAGTCGGCGGTACATTCAACATTGATGTCGACTGTACTACCGCTTTCGCGAGCAAACCCGCTCCCACAGTTGATTTGTTGTGTGTTCAAGGGGTGGTTAAAAAACAACCATCGTCCTGAAGCCTATACGCAGTCTGGGCTGTAGGCCCTTTCACTCAGGTTATCCACAGGCAGTTCCACAGGCATTGTGGGTAAAGACCCATGGCTCAATGACAACCTGATGTCTGCCAGACCCGTTGCGCGCTGTGATGCAGAATCCCATGCCGGCGCGCCAGGGCTTTGCGGTCCTTGCTGTAGCCGCCACCAATCACCCCGACCAGCGGAATATCCCGGCCCAGGCAATGGCGCATCACGCTTTCATCACGCGCCGCCACGCCTTCGTCCGTCAGCTTCAAATAACCGAGGGCGTCGTCCTTGTGCACATCGACCCCGGCGTCATACAGCACCAAATCCGGTTGATACAGCGGCAGCAGATAGTTGAGCGCATCGTCGACCACTTTCAGGTACTCAGCATCGCCCATGCCCTTGGGTAACGGGATGTCCCAGTCGCTTTCGGCTTTGCGTGCAGGAAAGTTCTTTTCGCAATGCAGGGAAACCGTCACTGCGTCCGGGGTGTTGTGCAGGATTCGTGCAGTCCCGTCGCCCTGATGCACGTCACAATCGAAGATCAGCACCCGATTCACCCGGCCACTTTCCAGCAGGTAATGGCTGATCACCGCCAGGTCATTGAAGATGCAGAAGCCGGCTGGATAATCGTAATGCGCGTGATGCGTGCCGCCCGCCAAATGACAGGCCAGTCCATGTTCCAGCGCCTTTTCCGCCGCCAGCAACGAACCGCCGACCGCGCGTACCGTGCGCCGGGCCAGTGCTTCGCTCCAGGGCAGGCCGAGGCGCCGTTGGTCTTCACGGGACAACTCGCCACTCATGTAACGTTCGATATAGGCAGCGTCATGGGCGAGGGCGAGAATCTCCGGGGAGCAGAGCTCCGGGCGCAGGAGATCGACGTCCCGGGTCAGGCCGCTGTCCACCAAGTGATCGCGCAGCAGGCGAAACTTGTCCATGGGGAAGCGGTGATCCGCCGGGAACTCGGGGCTGTAGTCTTCGTGATAAATCAGCGGCAGCGGCATGATGATTTCATGTAGGAATGAGAGAAGGATCCTACCAGCGATGTAGACTTGCGGCATGGAAACGGGGGAACGCAATGGAGCCAATACTGGAACTCGAAAGCGCACGACTGCTGTTGCGGCAGTGGCGCGATGAGGATCTGCCGGAGTTTGCGGCGATGTGTGCCGATCCGCAGGTGATGCGCTATTTCCCGGCACCGTTGAGTCGCTTGGAAAGTGCCTCGCTGATTGGGCGCGTACGCGGGCATTTCGCCGAGCATGGTTTCGGCCTGTGGGCCCTGCAGCGCAAGGACACCGGGCAGTTCATCGGGTTTACCGGCCTTGGTGTAGTGGGTTTCGACGCGCCCTTCACTCCGGCGACCGAAATCGGCTGGCGCCTGGCCCGCGAACATTGGGGCCTGGGCTACGCCAGTGAAGCCGCGTGGACTGCACTGCGTTGCGGGTTTGACCGGTTAGCGCTGGCGGAAATCGTGTCTTTCACCACTCAATCCAACACTCCTTCCGAGAAAGTCATGCAGGCGATCGGCATGCACCATGATTCAGCCGATGACTTCGAGCATCCCAGGCTCGCGGCCGGCCATCCCCTGCGGCACCATGTGCTGTACCGCATCACCCGTGAACAATGGCTACAAACCTTGCATGGATAAGCCGGCGCGGACGTTTACAATGGTTCCCATATTATTGGCCCGGGCCAGAAATTGAATCGCCCGTCGCAGCCAAGACTGCGCGGCAATGTTTTGCGTGAGGAGAGTCTGAATGAGCCAAGTGTTGGATGATCTGGTCGACCTGCTGACCCTGGAACCGATCGAAGAAAACCTGTTCCGTGGCCGCAGCCAGGACTTGGGTTTTCGCCAGTTGTTCGGCGGTCAGGTAATCGGTCAGTCGCTGTCGGCAGCCAGTCAGACGGTTGAAGAAGCGCGGCATGTGCATTCCATGCACGGCTATTTCCTGAGGCCGGGCGATTCCGCGTTACCTGTGGTTTATCAGGTGGACCGGGTGCGCGACGGCGGCAGTTTCAGCACGCGCCGGGTGACGGCGATCCAGAAGGGTAACCCGATTTTCACCTGCAGCGCCTCGTTCCAGTACGACGAAAAAGGCTTCGAGCACCAGGCCGAGATGCCGGTTGTGGTCGGCCCGGAAAACCTGCCGTCGGAGCTGGAGCTCACTCAGCAGTGGGCGCACCTGATTCCCGAGCACATGCGCGAAAAACTGCTGTGCCCGAAACCGATCGAATTCCGCCCGGTGACCGAGAAAGATCCCTACAACCCGCTGCCGTCCGATCCGATCAAGTACGCCTGGTTTCGCGCCGACGGAGCCTTGGCTGACTCGCCGGCACTGCACAAATATTTGCTGGCCTATGCGTCGGATTTCGGTCTGCTGGTCACCTCGATGCAGCCTCATGGCAAAACGGTCTGGCACAAAGATATGCAAGTCGCCAGCCTCGATCACGCGCTGTGGTTCCATCAGGATCTGCGTGCCGATGACTGGTTGCTCTACGCGATGGACAGCCCGTGGGCCRGTAATTCCCGTGGCTTTAACCGTGGCAGCGTGTTCAACCGTTCCGGGCAACTGGTGGCTTCGGTCACGCAGGAAGGCCTGATTCGTCATCGCAAGGATTGGGCATGAGCCTGGCTGAGGTGCGCCACTGGGTGTTCGACATGGATGGCACCCTGACGGTGGCCGTGCATGACTTCGCGGCGATTCGTGTGGCATTGGCGATCCCGGCGCAAGACGACATCCTGACTCACCTCGCAGCGCTGCCCGCCGATGAAGCGGCAGCTAAACATGCGTGGTTGCTGGAGCACGAGCGGGATCTGGCGCTGGGTTCGAAACCGGCGCCGGGTGCGGTGGAACTGGTGCGTGAGTTGGCCGGGCGTGGCTATCGCCTGGGCATTCTTACGCGCAATGCTCGGGAGCTGGCGCACGTCACGCTGGAGGCCATAGGCCTGGCGGACTGCTTCGCGGTGGAGGATGTGCTGGGGCGTGATGAAGCACCGCCTAAACCGCATCCCGGCGGCTTGTTGAAACTGGCCGAAGCATGGAAGGTGCCGGCGAGCGAGATGGTGATGGTCGGTGATTACCGGTTTGATCTGGATTGCGGGCGAGCGGCGGGGGCGCGGACGGTGTTGGTGAATTTGCCGGATAACCCGTGGCCTGAGTTGACGGATTGGCATGCGGCGGATTGCGTGGCGTTGCGGGAAATGTTGTTGTCTTGAGTGCCCCTTCGCGAGCAAGCCCGCTCCCACATTTGATCTTCGTCACATATAGATTCTGTGCCAACTGAAGATCWRATGTGGGAGCGGGCTTGCTCGCGAAAGGGCACTGTCAGGTGCCACCCCAACTCACTGCCCAAACAACGCCTTCTGCCCCTCCGGCGATGTAAACATCCCATCCCCGTTATGCCCAACCCCCGGCACGTCGACCAGTTGCTGGTTCACCCCGCGCGGATTGCGACGTAGCAAATAATCAAAATAGAAATGCCCGCGAGTCAGGCGATTAGCGCCCTGGGCTTCAGCTTCGCATCCTTTATCCAGAGCCGGATGCTGTGGGTCGATGTCTTGCTTGCCGAGCAGATACGTCACGTCACGCTTGACGTAATTGCCTTCAATCTGGACTGCGGTTTGCCCACTGGCATAGAGGGGTAAATCCGTCAGACCATATTTCCAGCGGTTAAAACCGGGGCATTTCGCATGATCGAACGCCATGGGCCGGCGCTCATCGAAATAGGCATACGAGGAAGGGTTGGCGACCACATAGCGGATTTTCACCCCGGTGTCCTCGATCACCGGTTGGTCATGAGCCAGCAATGCATAACGCTGWACCACTTGGGCACCACCGGAGTGACCGGCGATGACTATTTGTTTCACGTCAGGAAATTGTTTCCGGTCGCTGACCCTCTGGATAATCTGATCCAGTGCTCCATAGGAACTCAGCGCAAATGGAGCTGTGGATAAACCGCCGGCCATCCAGTCATCGCCCTGCCAGCGCAGTACGGAGTCGGCCACTGGATGCAGGACGACATCGTTTTCGTTAAGAAATTGAGGAGCGATCACTAGTGTGGTTTGGCTTTGTCCTGCCAGTTCAGCCGCCTGCTCGGCGCTCTGGCGGTAGGTTTCAGCGTTGCGTAAACGGCCGTGGATGATGATCAGCACACGTTCGATTTTCTCGGGTGCCGGGCCGATGCTCACCGCTATTTCGCCCTCCTTGAGTAACAGCCGGCCGGGGCTGAGTTCTTTGACCCCATGCTCGGCGGCTTGGGTACTTGCGCAGGTAAACAGTACAGCTAACAGCCACTTATTCATTTACAGGTTTTTCGCCGCAAAGGTATCGCACTGGCCCACCTGGCCTTGTGCAAATCCGGTTTTAAACCAGCGCATTCTTTGCGCTGACGTGCCATGGGTAAACGAGTCCGGTACCACGCGACCCTGACCTTGCTGTTGCAAGCGGTCGTCGCCGATGGCGTTGGCGGCGTTCAAGGCTTCTTCGATGTCGCCGGGTTCCAGCCAGTTCAGACGCTGTTGGGCATGGTTGGCCCAGACCCCGGCCAGGCAATCGGCTTGAAGTTCCTGGCGCACGAGTAAACCGCCATCGCCTTCCATCTGCCGGCCTTGCTGACGGGCGGTTTGAATTTTCGCTGAAACGCCGAGCAAGGTCTGAACGTGGTGTCCGACTTCGTGAGCGATCACGTAAGCCTGGGCGAAGTCGCCCGCGGCCGCAAAGCGTTGCGACATTTCCTGGAAGAACGCCATGTCCAGATAAACCTTCTGGTCGGCCGGGCAATAGAACGGGCCGGTCGCTGATGTCGCCATACCGCAGGCCGAATTGACGCGATTGCTGAACAGCACCAGCGTCGGGTCCTTATATTGCCGACCTGCCTGCTGGAAAATCTGACCCCAGGTGTCTTCTGTATCACCGAGGATCGAACGCACGAATTCGGCGCCTTCGTCATTGGCTGGCGGCGCCTTGCGGGTTTGCGTGGTGGCCGGTGCCGATTGCTCGCTCATTTGCCCGGTGAGTTGTCCGAGGATCTGCAGCGGGTCTTGGCCGGTGATCCAGCCAATGCCGACAATCAGAATAATCGCGGTCAGGCTCAAGCCCTTGCCGCCACCGAAACGCATCCCACCGCCACCTCCGCCGACATCATCACCACGGGCATCGACCACGTTGTCGCTGCGTCTGCCTTTTTTCCATAGCATGTGGGAATCCTCTGATTATCCGTGGAGATGAGTGTTGCTGGTACGCGGGAGCGGCGCCAGTCCAGTCGTCCGGGTTTCTTCGAGTGCAAGCCTGTAGGAACATGGATAGCCCATTGAATTCCATCAGGTGGCGGGTTTTTATCGAATGGGTGAATGCCAGTGTTTGTCGACTGTTGAGTTCCAGATTTCGCGTTATGCGGTTCGTCTTCTAGAATCAGACAAATTGTGTGTGGAATCTCCCATGGCCGGCAGTCAGATCGAACGTGTTTTCAGCGTGCTGGAAAGTCTTACCAGTGACCCTCGCGGCCTACCGATGCAGACGCTGGCGGAACAACTGGACATCCCTAAAAGTGCGACCCATCGCTTGCTCGCCGAGCTGATCCGCTTGGGTTACGTGCGGCAGAATCCGGATAACCTGCGCTATCACCTGTCGACCAAACTGGTGGCGATGGGGTTTCGTTATCTGGCGGGCAGCGGGGTGGATATCGTGCAGCCGGTGCTGGATCGCCTGGCTGAGGAGACCGGTGAACTGGTGCGCCTTGGCGTCATTGAGAGCGAGCGGCAGATCTGGATCGCCAAGTCTCAAGGTGCGCGGTCCGGCCTGCGATACGACCCGGACATGGGCCGCGATGCGCCATTGTTCTATACCGCCTCGGGCCACGCGTGGCTGGCGTGCATGAGCGATGCCGAGGCGTTATCGCTGGTAGAACGACAGGGCGGTGAGCGGCCGAAGGACCTGGGGCCGAATGCGCCGCGCTCCAATATTGAGCTGCTCGAACGTCTGCGTCTGGCGCGCGAGCAGGGTTACGCCTGGGTTGAAGAGAGCTCGGCGGTGGGCACCTCGGCGATCGCTGCCGTGGTGCGACACCCGAGCGAGGGGWGGGTGATCGGGGTGTTAAGCATCGCCGGGCCCAGTGCGCGCATGCCGGGTGCGCGATTACATGAGTTGGCACCGCTGTTGTTGGCGTTTGCCGAAGAGTTGTCGGCAGCGAGCCYTGCTTCAGAGTTATTCAGTTAACTCGGACACACTGTGGGAGCGGGCTTGCTCGCGAAAGCGGTGTGTCAGGCAAAGCTCACTTCAC